>JBDGSZ010000122.1:0-11182 GCA_042217265.1 Haloferacaceae archaeon | reverse complement strand
GCGCCCGGTGGCGATGGTCTCGACCCGCGGCGGCGTGAACATCGAGGAGGTGGCCACCGAGGACCCGGGGGCCATCGCCCGCGAGCACGTCGACCCCGCGTTCGGGATGCACCCCTACCAAGGTCGGAAGGCCGTCCACGAGGCCGGCGTCGACCGCGAGGTCGCCGGCGACGTGGCCTCGGTCCTGGCGACGCTCTACGAGCTGTGGGACGAGCGCGACGCCAGCGACGCTGAGATCAACCCGCTGATGGTCACGGCCGACGGCGAGGTCGTCGCCGCGGACGCCGTGCTGAACGTCGACGACGACGCCCTGTTCCGGCACCCGGAGCTCGCCGAGATGGAGGAGGAGACCCACGAGGACGACCTCGAGCGGAAGGCCGCCGAGTACGGCTTCGACTACGTGCGCCTCGACGGCAACGTCGGCATCATCGGCAACGGCGCGGGGCTGGTGATGGCGACGCTCGACCTGGTCGACCACTACGGCGGCGCCCCGGCGAACTTCCTCGACATCGGCGGCGGCGCGAAGGCCGGGCGGGTCGCCAACGCGTTGGATATGGTCTTCTCCGACGACAACGTCGACGCGGTCGTGTTCAACATCTTCGGCGGCATCACGCGGGGCGACGAGGTGGCCCGCGGCATCAACGACGCCCTCGGGCGGTTCGACGAGATCCCGAAGCCGGTCGTGGTACGGCTGGCGGGCACCAACGCCGCGGAGGGCATGGAGATCCTCGACACCGACCTCGTGCAGGTCGAGGGGACGCTGGAGGGGGCGGTCCAGCGTGCCGTCGGCGCGGCCGCGGAGGTGAGCGCGGAATGAGCGTCCTCGTCGACGCCGACACCCGCGTGGTCGTCCAGGGCATCACCGGCGGCGAGGGGCAGTTCCACGCCGAGCAGATGATCGACTACGGGACGAACGTCGTCGCGGGTGCCGTCCCCGGCAAGGGCGGGCGGGAGGTCTCGGGCGTGCCGGTCTACGACACCGTCCACGCCGCGGTCCGCGAGGCGGACGCCGACGCCTCGGTCGTGTTCGTCCCGCCGGCGTTCGCGGGCGACGCCCTGTTCGAGGCGCTCGACGCGCCGCTCGACCTCGTGGTCGCCATCACGGAGGGCATCCCCACCCAGGACATGGCGCGGGTCAACCGCCGTCTGGAGGGGACCGACACCTACCTCGTCGGCCCGAACTGCCCGGGCGTCATCACCCCGGGCGCGGCGAAGCTCGGCATCCTCCCCGGAAACATCTTCTCGTCGGGCGACGTGGGGTTCGTCTCGCGCTCGGGCACGCTCACCTATCAGGTGGTCGACAGCCTGACCGAGCGCGGCATCGGCCAGACCACCGCGATCGGCATCGGCGGCGACCCCATCATCGGGACGTCGTTCGTCGACGCGCTCGACCTGTTCGAGGCCGACCCGGACACCGAGGCGGTCGTGATGTGCGGCGAGATCGGCGGCGAGGACGAGGAGCGCGCCGCGCGGTTCATCGCCGAACACATGGACACGCCCGTGGTGGGGTTCATCGCCGGACGGACGGCCCCGCCGGGCAAGCGGATGGGCCACGCGGGCGCCATCGTCTCCGGGTCCGGGACGGGCACCGCGCAGTCGAAGATCGACGCGCTCAACGACGCCGGCGTCCCGGTCGGCGACACGCCCGCAGAGGTCGCCGACCACGTCGAGGACCTGCTGTAGCCGGCGAGACGGGGTCGGACCGCCGGTTGCCGTGGGTGGCGAGACAGGATTGAAGCCGCCGGCGCCCCTACGCACGGGCGCATGGTGGGGAAGCTACCGCTCGTGGCCGCGCTGGCGGCGCTTCTGGCGGCCAACGTCGCGCTCGCGTGGCTGTTCGGCCGTCGACTGGGCGGGGAGCGCGCCGGGCCGGCGCCGGTCGACCGGAGCGCCGGGACCGTCGTGTGTCCCGCGTGTGGCGCGACCAACGACGTCGACTACCGGTTCTGCCGGGACTGCGTCGGGGAGCTCCCGACGGCGCCGGGGTCCGTCGACGCGACCGTCCGTCCGGCTCGGCAGGACCCGAACTGACCGCCCCCCGCGGGTCCGCTCGCGCCTTCGGGCGGTCTCAGCGGAAGTCCGTCCCGGCGTCCTCGTCGTCGTCGAAGCGCGCGCTGGGGTCCTCGGCGGTGTCGAACATCTCGTCGGCGTACTCCTCGGCGAAGTCGGCGGGTTCGTCGGCCGTTTCCTCGACCGAGTAGGCGTCGATGCCGAGCCGCAGCAGCTTCTCGGCGGCCTCCTCGCGGTTGACGAACTCGTCCGCGGCGACGCGCTCGAACTCGGCCTCCAGGTCGGTCGGGAGCGAAACCTCGACGGTAGGCATACGCCCGCCTTCGGCGCGGTCCGTTTTCAACGCGTCGGCTCCGACCGGGTCAGCCGCAGTCGGTCCGTCGGAACTGCGAGAGGCAATCGAAGCTCGCGCCGCAGTCGAGACACTCCCAGCGCTCGCTCACCCGGTGGTCGCCCACCTCGCGGGGCCAGTCGCTTGCGGCCATGTCCGACGGTGGGCGGTCGAGACGAAAAAACTGCGGGGGAACCGCGTGATCCCGGAAGGGGCCAGCCTGTCGGGTATCAGCAAGTTATTGAACGCCTTCGTCCTACCGGGCGCCGGTGCCGCTCGAATCGTTGCTCGGCGACGAGGCCGACGTGCTCGCCGAGCGGGACTTCCAGGCGATGCTGGTGGCGAACCTGCTCGCGCCGCTCGGCATCCCGCTGGTCTCTCCGCTTTTGAACGCGCTCACGGGCGCGTTCGGCGTCTCGTCGGCCCGCGTCGGGCTGCTCATCTCGGCGTACACCGCGCCGCCCATCTTCCTCATCCCCGTCGCCGGGGTCATCGCGGACCGCTACGGCCGCAAGCCGGTCCTGCTCGGCGGCATCCTCCTGTTCGGCGTCGCCGGCACGTCAATCGCGTTCACCACCGACTTCCGGGTCGCGGTCGGCCTGCGCCTGCTCCAGGGGGTCGCGTTCGCCGGGCTGACCCCGATGATCATCACCAGCCTGGGCGACCTCTACGCCGGCGCGCGCGAGACGACCGCACAGGGGCTCCGGTTCACGACGTCGGGGGTCTACCAGTCGATCTTCCCGGCCATCGCGGGCGTGCTCGTCGGGGTGGGCTGGCAGTACCCGTTCCTGCTCTACGCGCTCGCGTTCCCCGCGGCGGCGGTCGTCTACGTGTGGTTCGACGAACCCCTCGACGCCGACGCCGACGCCGAGGAGGGGACCGCGGCGGACGGCGGCCGGGAGGACGACGGGGACGGCCAGCTTCGGGCGCTCGCGCGCTTGGCGCTCCGCCGCCGGGTCCTGGCGCTCGTCGTCGGCCGCATGCTGCCGATGATCGCGTGGGTCGGCTTTCTCACCTACAACTCGTTTCTCGTGGTCCGGTCCATCGAGGGGACGGCCGCGGAAGCCGGACTGCTCGTGACGGTGAACAGCGCCATGCTCGCGGTCGGCGGGAGTCAGGCCGGGCGGCTCGCGGCCCGGTTCGACTCACAGCTGTGGCCGCTGGCGGCGGCGAACGTCGGCCTCGGCGGGGGGCTCGCGCTGGTCGGCCTCGCGCCGTCGCTGCCCGTGGCCGCGCTGGGGACCGTCCTCCTCGGGGTGGGCTTCGGCGTCTCGCTCTCGCTGTACCGGAGCATCGTGACCGGGCTGGCGCCGCCGCGGCTCCGGGGGAGCCTCGTCAGCCTCGCCGAGTCCGGCGGCCGCGTCGGGTCGACGGCCACCCCCGTCGCGATGGGAGCGGTCGTCACCCTGCTGGCGGCGGGCGTCGGCGAGGTCGAGGCCGTCCGCCTGACCGCCGTCGCGTTCGGCGCGGTCGTCCTGCTCGGGGGGCAGGTCTGTCTCGTCGTCGCCCGGCTCTCGCCGCGGACGCCGGCGGAACGGGAACGCCGCGGGAGGCGGGACGCGGCGTAGGTCGTGTTCCCGACCGAACGGACGGGCCGCACGACGGAGACGCCGGTCCGCCGGGGCGTCGCGGGGTCAGGGGACGAGCGCCGCCCCGGCCACGATGAGCAGGCTCCCGACAGCGACGCCGAGCGTGACCCGCTCCAGTTCGCGGAGGAAGACGGCGGCGAAGCCGACGGTGAAAAGCGGCGCGGTGGCGATGAGGGGGTCGACGACCGCCACGGGGCCGCGCCGCAGCGCCGCGAAGAGGAGGAAGAGGCCGACGCCGGCGACGAGGCCGTTCCCGGCGAAGAGGGCGTGGGTCCGACGGCCGGTCCTGAGGTCGCCGAGGCGGCCGGTCGCGACGGCGTAGGCGGCGATGGTCAGCAGCGAGGCGGTCTCTCCGAACGCCAGCGCCTGGAGCGTCGAGAGGTCGGTGACGGTGAAGCCGTACCGACGGACGACGTTGCCGAGCGCGTACCCGAACGCCGCGCCGAGCGGGTAGAGGAGCTCGCGCCGGCGCCAGCCCTCGATGTCGCCGCCGCGGGACAGCGAGATGGCGACCAGCCCGACGACCAGCAGACAGACGCCGACCGCCGCTCGGAGCGTCACGGTCTCGCCCAGCCAGACCGACGCGAGGACGACCGCGAACAGCGGCCGGACGTTCGCCCCGGCGTTGCTCAGGCTCGACCCGACGCGCCCGACCCCGACGTAGAACGCCATCCGTCCGAGACCGGAGGCGGCGGCGGACGCGACCGCGAACAGGAGGACCGCGACCGGGGTCACGTCGATCAGGAACGCCGGACCGGCGGTGGCAAGCAGGACGACCCAGAACAGCGCCACCCGGACGCCGACCACGGTGAGGACGTTGCCGAGCCACGTGCCGTCGGCCGAGAGCCCGTGCTTCGAGAGGATGGGCCCGAACCCGAACAGGAGCGCCGCCCCGAGCGCCAGGGCGACGTGCGTGTCGACGGGAAGCGCCACACCGCACCGCGGTCGCGGCCGCACATATGTCGGTCGGTCGCGGGGCAACCGGCCGGTATCGGGGCCGGCCGCCGCTCACGGGGCGCGGTACAGCAGGTCGTACCCGTGGGCGACGTAGGTGAGTTCGCCGGCGGCAAGCCGTGCGCGCCGGTCGGCCAGCCAGTCGTCGGCGTCGACCGGGGCGTCGGCGAGCGCGTCGGCCACGAACGAGAGGATGCGGTCGAGGAAGTGCCGCTCGTCGGCCGGATAGCGCCCCGCCGCTCCGTGACGGCCGTCGTGCGGGCGCACGACCCAGTCCGACGACCCGACGGCGAGGAGCGTCCCGTCGGCCCGGCGGAGCCGGTCGAGCAGGTGCCGACCCGCCCGGCTGTCCCGCCCCGGCGTCGCGTCGATGGCGTGGTGGTACGCCCGCTCGACCGCGGCGTCGTCGGGGTGGTCGGGCTGGAAGATCGTCCCGCCGTCGAAGGTCGCGGACAGGTAGGCCAGCCCGCCGGGGCGGAGCGCCCCCTCCAGGGCGTCGACCAGCCGGTCGAGCGGGACCAGGTCGGCGAAGGACTGTGCGACCACGAGGTCGGCGGTCCCGTCGGCCGCGTCGAGGGCGTCGAGCGCGTCGCCGCGCTCGAAGGCGACCGACAGGTCGCCGACGCGGAAGCCCTCCGCGGTCCGGGTTACCCGGTGGCCGGTCCACGACAGCTCCGCCGCCCGGGCGTCCCGAGCGTGGGCCACCAGCCGGGCCGAGCGATCGACGCCGAGATACCGCCCCGATTCGACCCCCCAGTCGATCAGCCGCGGGACGGCGACGCCGGTCCCGGCGCCAGCGTCGTAGACCGTCGGGGCGGCGGGGAGCGCGTCGAGCAGGCGGTCGCGGACACGGCGGTCGTGGGCCCGGTCGTCGACGGTGCGCTTGGCCTCCAGGTAGCGGACGTCGGCGTGGTCGGTCACAGTCGGCGCTCGTGGCTCGCCCACGCGTCGTCGTCCTCCCACATCCGGACGGTCAGCCGTTCGGGGACGTCGGCGTCGACGCGGTCGGCCGCCCGGTCGCCGAACAGGCGGGCGAACCGCTCGACGCTGGGGTTGTCGTCGCCGAACTCGGGCAGGTCGTTGAGGAGGGCGTCGCGGTACCGGTCGGTCAGCGCGTCGAGCGCCGCCTCGACGTCGTCGATGTCGACCAGATACCCCCACCGGTTCAGGTCGGGGCCGGCGAAGCGAACCTCGACCTCGTAGCGGTGGCTGTGGACCTCGCCCTCCGGTCCCGGGTCGGGGACGGTCAGGAAGTGCTGTGCGACGAACGTCCGGCGCACGCACAGTTCGTACATGGCCGTACATTCGGCCGACGCGTAATAACGTCCGGGCCGGACGGGGCGATCGCGGCGAGCGGCCGGCGCACCCTCAGTCGTACGTGAGCAACACCTGGAGGGTCCGCTCGCCGTCGCCGTCGAGCAGGTCGTAGGCGTCGGAGGCCTCGTCGAACGGCACGCGGTGCGTGATCAGCCGGTCGACCGGGAGGTCGTCGAGCCGTTCCATCGCCGTCTCCAGGCGGCGGTCGCGGGTCCAGCGCCCACGGAGGGGCGGGTCGAGCGTGCTCACCTGGCTGGACCGGATCTCGACGCGGTCGCGGTGGAAGTGACCGTTGAAGGACAGCCGCGCGTCCCGCTCGCCGTACCACGACCCGACGACCACCCGGCCGTCGTAGCCGACGGCGTCGACCGCGTCGTCGAGGGCCGCGGGGTTCCCCGAGAGCTCGATCGCGGCGTCCATGCCGTCGGGGTGGCGGTCGAGGAGGGAGTCGAGCCGTGACGGGGCGACGGCGGCGTCGGCGCCGAACTCGGCGGCCGCCTCCCGCCGGCGCTCGGCCGGGTCCACGACCGCGAGCTCGCCGAGGGGGAACGCGGCCAGGAAGCCGGTCGTCGTCAGACCGACCGGGCCGGCGCCGTGGACGACGACCCGCTCGCCGAGGCGCGGGGCCGCGTCGAGGGCCAGGGTCGCGGCGGTCTCCGCGGTCGGGAGCAGCGCCGCCGTCCCGTCACCCATCCCGTCGGGGAGCGGGACGAGGGACGACGGCGTGGCGGTGAAGTGGGTCTCGTGGGGGTTGTACGCGAGGACGCGCCGGCCCCGCCAGTCGTCGTCGACCGCCGCGCCGCACGCGGTGACCCGCCCCACCGCGGCGTACCCGTACCGGAGCGGGTAGGTGAACGTCTCGCCGTCGAAGGCCGGGAGGGTCTCGTCGATCGGGAGGTCGGAGGGGACCTCGTCGCGGTAGACGAGCAGTTCGGTCCCGGCGCTGATTGCGGAGGTCAGGGTCCGGACCCGTACCTCGTCGGGGTCGGGGTCGGGAACCGGCCGCTCGCGGAGGGCGACCTCGCCCGGCGCCTCGAAGTACAGCGAGCGGGCGGGCGCCATCTCAGCCGTCGCCCCTGGGCGGCCCGGCGTCGTCGCCGGGCTGACCCCCGCTCGCATTCGACCGGCGTCCGAACGCGGGCCGGCGGTCGCCCCGGGTCCGACGCCGCGACTCCCCTGTTGCGAGTGACGTCGCGAGTGAACGAAGCACAGTATCACCAGGGCGTGGCTTCCCTTCAGCGTTCCGGGGGCTCATCCCTCCGAGTCGGCGAGGTCGTCGAGCGGTGCGAGGCTCGCCGGGTCCGGGCGGAGCGAGGCGGCCGCGAGGTTCTCGACCAGGTGCTCGACCCGCGTGCTGGACGGGATGGGGACGACCCCGCGCCGCACGTTCCACGCGAGGACGACCTGTGCGGGGGTCGCGCCGGCGGCGTCGGCGGCCTCGCGGACGGCGGGGTCCGAGAGCAGGCCGTCCGCGGAGAGTGGCGTGTGGGCCACGACGCGGATCCCCCGCTCGTGGCAGTACCGAACGAGGTCGCGCCGCGGTTCGTAGGGGTGACACTCGACCTGGACGACGGCCGGCGGGATGCGGGCGGCGTCCACGAGCGGGCGGAGGCGGTCGAGCGAGACATTACAGATCCCGACCGTCCGGGTGAGTCCGTCGTCGACCAGCCGCTCCATGTCCCGCCACGTCCCGTCGAGCGAGGCGTCGGCCTCGACGATCTCGCCCTCGTCGTCCCGGGGGAAGGTCAGCTCCTCCTGTCGCTCGACCGGGAGGGAGGCGAGGTCACGCAGCGGTCCCCGGTACGCCCACGCGTCGGGCCAGTGGAGGAGATACGAGTCGAGCGTCCCGACGCCGAGTTCGTCGAGCGTGCCCCGGCAGGCCTCCTCGACGTGGCCGTGGTTGGTGTTCCAGACCTTGCTCGACAGGTGGAGCGTCGAGCGGTCGGGCGTGCCGGGATCGTCGAGGATGCGCCCGATGCGGGACTCGTTGCCGTAGAGTTCGGCGGAGTCGAGCAGGCGGTAGCCGGCGTCTAGCGCCGCGGCGATGGAGTCCCGGCGGTCGACGTACTCGCCGTCGCGGTAGCGCGAGCAGCCCAGGCCGACGGGCGGGAGCCTGACCGCCGTGCCCCCGGCGGCGACGGGTCGGTAGTCGGGGGCGGCGACCCGGTCGGGGGCCGGCGGGCCGGCGGCGTCCGGCGGGGAGATGGGGGACCGCTCGCCCTCCCGGGCCCCGCGCTCGGCCCCCGCCTCGCGCTCGACGGCGTTACAGACCGCGACGACGTGGGCGGCGCGGCGGGCGGAGTCGCGGGGGCGCCGGCCGGACTCGACGGCGGCCGCGAGGCGGGCGGGGGCGGCGGCGAGCGGCGTCGGGTCGGCGGGCGCGTCGGGGGCCATCGACACGTAGTCCCGCCCCTCGCGACCGAACCGGACCGCGTCGGTGTCGTCGTCGGTGCGGCCACAGTCGGCGATGTAGAGCGACCCGTCGTCGCCGTGGAGTTCGACCGAGTTGAACTCGCGGCTCCGGTGGGGGGCATAGAGGCTGGCGGTCAGGCGGACGAGTGGGCCGTCGGCGAACGCGAGCGTCGCCTCCACGTGGCTCGGGCGCTCGGGGCGCCGTGGCTCCCGGTCGGGCCACGGCGTCGCGGCGTCGGCGGCCCGCACCCGCCCGACGGGGCCGAACCACGCGACGAGGAGCGCCAGCGGGTAGACGGCGCCGTCGTACAGCGGACCGACGCGGAGGAAGGAGTCGGGGTCGTCGTGCCACTCGGCGACGCGGCCGACGTGGGCGTGGGCGTAGGCCAGTCGCACCGGGCCGAGGCGGCCGTCGGCGAGGGCGCGGGCGGCGCGGCGCTGTGACGGGCCGCGGTGGGAGACCGGCGCACACCCGAGCGCCAGGTCGCGGTCCGCGGCCAGAGCGACCAGGTCCCGGGCGGTCCCCGCGTCCATCGCGAGCGGCTTCTGGCTGAAGACGTGCCGGTCGGCGGCGAGCGCCCGGCGGGTGACGTCGGCGTGGGCCTCGTGGGGGGTCAGGTTGAGGACGAGCGGGGCGGGCTCGGCGTCGAGGAGCGCGTCGAGGTCGCCGTAGGCTGCGGCGTCGCGGTCGGCTGCGAGCGCGGCGGCGCGATCGGCGTCGAGGTCACAGACCGCCGTCAACCGGAGGTCTGTCCCGTCGAGCGCGTCGGCGTACCGCCCGGCGACGGCCCCCGCGCCGACGAAGGCACAGTCCATGGAGGTTGGGAGGAGCGGCGGGGCAAAGGCGTTCCCCCGAGTCGCCGCCCGCGGGTCGCCCCGTCGGGTCGCCGCCACCGCCCGGTGACGTTTTCCCCGACGGGGACCGAGAGCGACCGTGGCCCGGGTCGCGGTCCTGCACAACACGCTCGACCTCGCCGGCGGCGCCGACGCCGTCTGCCTCCACGCCTGCGAGGCGCTCGACGCCGTTCACGACGTGACCCTGTTCACCCTCTCGCACCCGCCGCTCGCGGCGCTGAACGACCGGTTCGGGACCGTGGCGGACGTGGCGGTGACGACGCCGCCCTGGGGGACGGCGCTCGGGCGGGTCCTTGCCGGCCTCGCGGACCGGGTCGGCCCGCAGTTGCCCCTCCGGAGCGCCCTGCTCGACCGGTGGGTGCGCGGGCGCCTGCGGGCGTTCGACGTCGCCGTCAGCACCGCCAACGAGTTCGCCCCCCCGGTCCCGTCGGTCCAGTACGTCCACTACCCGCAGTTCAACGCGCCGCGCGACGACGCCGAGGGCGGACGGCTGAACCCGCTCTGGACCCGGCTGGCGGGGCTGTCCGACGGACGCCTGCCGGCCGACGCGACGGTCGTCGCCAACTCGGCGTGGACGGCCGACGTCGTCGCCGACCGGTACGACCGCCGACCGGGCGTGCTCCACCCGCCGGTCGACCCGGTGCCCGACCCGCGTCCCTGGGGGGAGCGGTCGGAGGGTGTGGTCGTCGTCGGGCGCATCGCCCCGGACAAGCGGACCCTCGACGCGATCCGGATCATCGACGCCGTCCGGGAGCGGGGACACGACCTCCACCTCCACGTCGTCGGGTCGGCGCCGGCGGCCTACCGCTCGTACGTCGAGCGGGTGCGGGCGGCGGCCGCCGAGCGCGACCACGTGCGGTTCGAGCCGGACGCGCCGCGCGGGCGGCTGGTCGACCTGCTCCGGACCCACCGGTACGGGCTGAACGCGAAACCCGAGGAGCACTTCGGCATGGCCGTCGCGGAGTACGTGGCCGCCGGGATGGTCGCGTTCGCGCCCGACTCGGGCGGGCAGCGCGAGGTGCTCGACGGCGACCCGGACAGGCTGTTCGGGTCGGTCGGGGAGGCGGTCGACCTGCTCGCGCGGGCCGTCGAGACGGGCGCGCGGCCGACCCGCGACCGCGACCGGTTCGGGAGCGACCGGTTCGCCGAGCGGCTGCGGGGGCTCGTCGACGGGCTCGACGCGTGACCCGTCACTCCCGGCGGTAGAGCACGAGCAGGATGACGATCAGCACCACCTGTGCGACCTTGTCGACGGCCTCCGAGGGGTCGATGGTGTCGAGCGCGAGGCTCCATTGCTGGTTGAGCGCAGCCAGAGGACGATCTGGACGCCGACGAAGGGGACGCCGACGGCGTAGAGCAGCCGGCGGCGGTAGTCGACGAGCAGGAGGGCGACGGCGCCGAAAAAGCCCAGCCCCGCGAGGACGAAGGAGACCCCGAGCGGGTTCGTTATCGACCCGACCCCGATGGCGAGGTGGATGACGCCGCTGACCAGCGCGAGGACGATCCCGATCCAGTGCAGCGTCGTGAGCGACTCGGTCGCGAGGGTGGATCCGTTCCCGGTTCCGACTAACATCGGATACCCGTTACCGCTCCGCCGTTGTTTGACATCCTCCTCCGCGTGAACGCGGAGGAATCCCGAGCGGTGGGAGTTTCAGGTTCGCAGTCCAATCACCGGACTACCAGCCCTTTCGGGCGCGGGTAGTCCCACAGCGTC
>JBDGSZ010000055.1:0-11229 GCA_042217265.1 Haloferacaceae archaeon | reverse complement strand
CCGGCGGACATGTACGTGAACCACCGGGTCCACCCCATCACGAACGAGACGGGCGCCGAGAACGCCTCGCTGACGTACGCGTACCCCCCGCCGTTCTTCGGATCGCGGAGGCGAGTTCGGCGTACGACAGCGCCGTGAACGCGGTGACGCCGCCGTTGAGCGCGAAGACGACGATGGCGCCCGCGCCGGCGATCTCGGCCGCCAGCCCGGTCAGCACGAAGATGCCGGCGCCGATCATCGCGCCGATGCCGACCATCGTCGCGTCCAGCAGGCCCAGGCTCGCGGCCGGTGATCGGTCCCCCCGCTCCATGATCAGACACGCGGGACGGCCCGGACCGCGTCGCGAACGCCGGGGGCGGGGACGGCCACGGCTCCGTGACCGGCGTCCCTTCCGTCGGCAGCGACCCCTCGCTGTGGCATTCGCGCGTGCGGTAGAATCCGTTTCTCGCGGCGCGAGCGCCGCGACGGTCCGTTTCCCGAGTCGGGATGCTGTTCGTTGCACGGTTGTCGGTGGGGAATCATAACACCTTTGCCGGGCCGGCGGGCCCGGTCCCGCCGTTCCGCCGGGCGGGGCTCGACGGTCGTCGTCCCCGACGCCGCTCCCCGTTGCGTGGGAATCGACCGCCGGGCTACGCGTCCAGCAGCCGGCTCGCCAGCACCGACCGCTGGACATCGCTGGTACCTCCCGCGATCACCGCGCTCGCGCCCTCGCGCCAGTGACGGCCGACGTCGGCCGCGGCCCGGAGGCCGTCGCCGCCGAGGGTGCGCATCGCGACCGTCGCCGCCTCGTGGAGCGTCTCGCCCGCGGTCAGTTTGGCCCGGGCGGCGTGTTCGCGTGAGCCATCGCCCTCGTCGATGGCGGTCGCGGCCCGGGCGGCAAGCAGGCGCGCGGCCTCGACGGCGGCGTCGGCGTCGGCGAGGCGGTGCGAGACGGCCTGGAAATCGCCGATGGGTCGGCCGAACCGCTCGCGCTCGGCGGCGACGGCCAGCGCCTCGTCGACCGCCTCGCGGGCGTTGCCCGCCATCGCCGCCGCCATGTACGTGTGCTCCCGCACGAGGTGGTCGCCGAGCACCGTCCAGCCCGCGCCCTCCTCGCCGACGCGGTTCCCGACGGGGACCCGGACCCCGTCGAAGGCGAGGCGGTACGTTCCGGCGGCCTTGCGGGCCACGAGGTCGAGGCGCTCGGCGGTCACGCCGTCGCTCTCGGCGGGAACCAGAAGGAGCGACAGCCCCTCCCGGCGCTCGCTTTCGGGGTCGGTCCGGACGTAACAGGCGACGTGGTTGCCCGGTACGCCCGCGCCCGACTGCCAGACCTTCTCGCCGTCGACGACGTACTCGTCGCCGTCGCGCCGGGCGGTCGTCGAGACGGCGGCGGCGTCGCTCCCGGAGTCGGGTTCGGTCAGGCCGATGGTGAACCGCAGGTCGCCGGCACAGAGCGGGGGGAGGAACCGCTCGCGCTGGGCCTCGGTGCCGTGGTCGAGCAGGGTGCAGGCGCCGGTCGTCGAGAGCAGGACCGGCATGGCGAAGTCGTAGCCGTGGCGCGCGAGTTCCTCGACGACGACGGCCGTCGCGGCGTGCGAGCGCCCGGGGCCGCCGTACGCCTCGGGGACCGGCGGCGCGACGAGGCCGCGGTCGACGACCGCGTCGTACAGTTCGTGGGGGTACTCGCGCTCGCGGTAGCGCTCCCGGAAGTACCCGGGACCGAACGACTCGACGAGGTCGCGAATCTCGGCCCGGAGGTCGGTAAAGGGCGTCGTGACGCGCATACCGCCCCGGCGACCCGGAGGCGGTTAGCTCTTGTCACGGCCCGCGTCCGCCGAGGACCCCGATGGCCCGACCTCCGGCGAGCGGTCCTCGACTGCCGCGCCTGTCCCGGCACCCCGGAGCGCCGTCCGGACCCGGCGCCGCCGGTGGTAGACGTAGAGGACGACCAGCGGCGGTACCACCAGCGCGCCGAGGCCGTAGAGGTACCGGCGGGAGCTCCAGTCGACGCCCTCGCGGCCGAGGGCGAACGCGTCGACGAGCGTCGAGAGCCCGACGGCGACCTGCGCCACCGCCCAGAGGAAGAAGCCGGGGACGGTCGCGCCGTCGACGCCGGCCAGCCCGGCGGCGAACGCGGCGAGCCCGACGACGTACAGCGCGAGCGTGGCGTAGACCCCCCAGCGCGTGTGCGGGTCGACCGGACCCTTCGGCGGCGTCGACATACCCCTTCCTGGGCCACCGCGGACATAACGGCGGCGTTTCCCGCTACCGCACCCGCCAGCCGACCACGGCGGCCGCGAGGACGAGCGCGCCGACGAGGCTCCAGAACGCGAGGGCGTAGTCGGCCCGGCTCGCGACGAACCCGACGTATGCGGGCCCGAGGCTGCCGACCCCGATGTACGTCGTCCGGGCGAATCCCAGGTCCGCGCCCATGCTCTCGTCGGGGAAGACGTCCATGAGGTGGGACTGCATCACGGGGGGGAAGCTCATCAGCCCGGCCGCGTAGACCAGCGTCGCGCCGAGGACGACCGGGGGCGCGTCGGCGACGAGGACGACGGCGAGCGCGAGGGCGCCGAGCGCCGTCACGCCGACGGCGACCGCGCCCCGCCCCCGGTGGTCGCCGAACCGGCCGACCAGGGGTTTGACCGTCGCGCCGACGACGAAGAGGCCGGCGAAGCCCGCGCTCGCGAGGCCGGCCGAGAGCCCCTTGGCGGTCTGGAGGAACGTGGGGAGAAAGCCGATGGTGGCCTGCCACGAGAACGAGAAGCAGGCGTAGGCGGCCACCAGCCACCGGGTGTCGGGGTCGGCCACGAGGCGGCGGACCGCGCCCCGGACCTCGAGGTCGACCGCCTCGACCGCGTACGGCTCCCGGCCCAGGCGGTGGAGGACCACCCCGACCGCCGCGAGGACGACGACGACCGGCAGGAAGGCGGCCCGCCAGGTCGCCACCGCGAGGACGACGACCGCCAGGCCGGCCGAGAGCGCCCCGCCCACGTCGCCCGAGGCGGTGTGGAGGCCGAACGCGCCGCCGCGTTTCTCGACGAAGTGATCGGAGATGAGCGCCCGGGCCGCGGTGGGGTAGAGCCCGACGCCGAGACCCACCACTGCGGCGCCGGCCACGAAGACGGGGTAGGAGGGCGCGAGCGCGAGCAGGACGAATCCGACCAGCGCGAGGGACATCCCCGCGGCCAGCAGGGTCTTGCGCGAGAGGCGGTCCGAGAGCCGCCCGCTCGGGTACTGGAGCAGGGCGTAGATGCCCCAGAGCGCCGAGAGCGCGATGCCGGCGAGGAACGGCGAGATGCCGAGGTCGTCGATGATCGAGGGGAGCAGCGGCGAGAGCACCAGCCGGCCGCCCTGGATGGTGAGCCAGCCGAGCGAGACCACCGCGAGCAGGCGGCCGCCGTAGCCCCCGAAAAGCGACTCGTCGCCCGCCGTCGTCCCGGTCGCGTCCGCCGTGTCGGCGCTCACACCCCGGCGGGATGTGGCCGGGGTACTTGGACCCGTCGGCCCCGGCGAAGGCGGGCGGGTTCGTCCGGGAGGCGGAACCGGAAACCACTAAGTCCGCGCGGGGCACCCGTTGGGGCATGACGGCCACGAGCGGCTTCCTCGACGGCGTGCGGGTCGTGGACCTGACGACGTTCGTCACCGGCGGGTTCGCGTCGCTGATGCTGGCGAACCAGGGCGCCGAAGTGATCAAGGTCGAGCGCCCGGGCGTCGGCGACGACAACCGGTACTCCGGCCCGCCCTTCGTCGACGTCGACGGGGGGTACGACGGGCCCGGGACGAGCGCCGCGGAGGGCGGCGAGTCGCCGTACTTCTGGACCATCAACTACGACAAGCGGAGCGTCGAGTTCGACCTCAAGAGCGAGGCGGGCCATGCCGCGCTGATGGACCTCGTCAGCGAGTCCGACGTCGTCATCGAGAACTTCCGGCCCGGCACCGCCGAGCGCCTGGGCATCGCCTACGAGGACGTCCGCGACGTGAACGACGACGTGGTCTACTGTTCCATCTCGGCGTTCGGCGAGACGGGTCCGTGGGCCGAGCGTCCGGGCTACGACCTGCTCGTCCAGGGCACCAGCGGCATCATGTCCGTCACCGGACCCGAGGAGGGCGATCCCTGCAAGGTGGGACTGCCGGAGACGGACCTCATCACCGCGATGTGGGCGGCGTTCGGGATCACCGGCGCGCTCTTGCGACGCGAGCAGACCGGCGAGGGCGACCGGATCGAACTCGGGATGCACGACGCCGCGCTCCCGTGGCTCACCAAGCAGGCGGGCAAGGCCTTCGTCGGCGAGACGCCGACGCGGATGGGGACCAAGGACCCCGTGCTCGCGCCCTACCAGGCCTACCCGACCGCCGACGGCTACCTCAACGTCGGCTGTGGCAACCAGAAGCTCTGGGAGGAGCTCTGCGAGGCCATCGGCCGGGAGGACCTCCGGGACGACGACCGGTTCGCGTCGAACCCCGACCGCGTCGAACACATGGAGGAGTTGGAGGCGGAACTCTCCGAGGTCTTCCGCGAGCGGTCGACCGACGAGTGGGTCGACCTGCTGGCAGAGGAGCACGGCCTCCCGGTCGGGCCGGTCAACACCGTCAACGAGGCCCTGGAGAGCGAGCAGACCGAGGCCCGGGACGTGACGCGGGAGGTCGAGCACCCCACCGCCGGCACCGTCCCCGTCATCGAGCACCCGCTGAACTTCCGGAACCTCGATCCCGGCTTCGACGGCGCGCCGCCGCTCCTGGGCGAGGACACCGAGGCGGTCCTCGCGGAACTCGGGTACGACGAGGACGACATCGCCGCGCTCCGGGCCGAGGGCGGCATCCCGGACCGGTAACCGCCGCGGTCGCCGCGGTCGCCGCGGTCAGTCCCCGGTGTCCAGCCCGACCGCGTCGAACGCGTCGGCGTTGAACGCCATGTCCTCGCCCGTCGTGGCGACGTAGGGGACCCCGCGCTCGTGGTGGGAGCCGTGCGACCGGAGTTCGACGTCGTCGGCCGTCGCGTCGCCCTCGATGGGCCCGAACACCGCCTCGGGCGTCCCGAGGACGAGGTAGTCGCCGATGCGGTCGGCCGGCAGGCGGTAACGGTCGGCGGCCTCGGCCGCGGTCAGGACCGCCTCGACGCCGTCCACGTCGGTCAGCCACGACGCGTCGGCGTCGGTGTAGACGTACGCCGCCCCGCCGAGGTTGCGGTGGTGGTAGGTGTGGCGGTCGCGGATGAGCCGCACCACCTCGGCGTCGACCCCCTCGGCGGCGAGGACTGCGTCGAGGTCGACCCGGCGGGTCTTCGCCAGCATCCCGTGGTCGGCGGTGGCGACCACGGGGCCGAACCCGCGCAGGTCGCCGAGGCCGGCGTCGAGCGCCCGCACCCACTCGCGGGCTGCGCGCTCGTCGGGCGCGTGCTTGTGCGGCACGACGTCGGTCGTCGAGACGTAGAGGACGTCGGGCGCGCGGGTCTCCGCGACGTGGACGGCGGCGTCCATCAGCCAGGCGCTCGCGTCGCCGGAGTAGATGCCCGGCGCCTCGCCGACCGCCCGCTCCAGCGCCGCGGGCGGGTCCTCGGCGCTCGCGGCGTAGTCGACCCCGCGGCCGACCATCCGCTCCAGCTTCTCCTTGGCCATGAGCGCCGCGACGTCCCGGCCCGCGGCCGACGCCCGCTCCAGACGCGTCTCGCAGCGCAGGTAGTCCGGCGACTCCATGTAGACCCGCTCGCCGGTCTCGCGGTCGTAGTAGGTGTTGCCGGTGATGCCGTTCGTTTCGGGGAAGGCGCCGGTGACGATGCCGACGTTGTTGACGTTCGTCAGGCTGGGGACCAGCCCCTCGCAGGTGCCGGCCGTGCCCGCCGCGGCCATCGCGTCCCAGTTCGGCGTCTCGACGGCGTCGATGTACGCGGGGTCGAACCCGTCGAGACAGGCGACGATACGCGTCATACCGCCTCCCGGACGGACGGGCACAAAGAGCTATCGGAGCCGGTCAGCGGCGCCCGCGCGACTCCAGCGTCCCGCCGCAGGTCAGACAGCGGTCGGGGTCCCTCGGCGAGGAGGGACCCGCCCGCCGGGCGCGGTAACACTCCTCGCAGAGACACGCCCCGCAGTCGGGACAGACGTGTCCCTCGGGGACGTCGATGCGGAGCAGCGACCGGATCGGACGGTCGGCGAGCTCGCTCCCACACCGGTCACAGGTCAGCGTCATCCGTCGCCGCGACGTACGGCTCCCGCCCCCATAGAGGGTCGGTCCGCGGCGACCCGTGCCCCGCGTGCCAAACCCTTATCGGCCTCAGCGACGACGCCACACGTATGACCGACGTGACCGGAACCCTCGTCGACCACACGCTGTCGGTGACATACGCCGACCTGTCGGGGTCGGTCCGCGACCGGCTGAAACAGCACCTGCTCGACACGCTCGGCGTCAGCATCGGCGGGCGGCGCGTCGCGGCGTCGTCGCCGTCGGTCGCGGCGGCGGTCGAACGGCTCGCGGGCGCGGGCGACGAGGCGACGGTGGCGGCGACCGGAGAGCGCCGGACCGCCGCCGACGCCGCGCTGGCGAACGGCACCTACGCACACAGCCTCGACTTCGACGACACCCACCGCGAGTCGTCGCTCCACCCCGGCGCGCCGGTCATCCCGGCGGCGCTGGCGGTCGCCGAGCGCGAGGGCGCGGACGCGGAGACGTTCCTCGCGGCGGTCAAGGCGGGCTACGACGTCACCTGCGCGGTCGGGCGCGCCGCGGGGCCGGACGCCCACTACAACCGCGGGTTCCACATCACGGCGACCTGCGGGACGTTCGGCGCGACGGCGGCCGCGGGCGCCGTCGCCGGCCTCTCGGCCGACGAACTCGCCGCCGCGTTCGGCGTCAACGGCTCACAGGCCGCCGGCTCCCTCCAGTTCCTGGAGAACGGCGCGTGGAACAAGCGCCTCCACCCCGGCCTGGCCGCCCGCCGGGGCGTCGAGGCCGTCACGCTCGCCGCCGAGGGGTTCCGCGGCGCCGCCGACCCGCTGGAGGGCACCCACGGCTTCCTGTCGAGCTACTCCGGGGACCCGAACCCCGCGGCCGTCGCGGACGTCGGCGACCGGGACGCGGTGATGGAGACGGCGCTGAAGCCCTACCCCTGCTGTCGGTACATGCACTCGGCCATCGACGCGCTCGTCGACCTGGCCGACGAGGTCGACCCCTCCGCAGTCGAGCGGATCGTCGTCGACATCCCGCGCTCGGGCGTCACCCTGACCGGCGACCCCATCGAACGGAAGCGCCGGCCGGGGAACTTCGTGGACTGCCAGTTCAGCATGCCCTTCGCCGCCGCGCTCTCGCTGACGTTCGGCGAGGCGGGCCTGTCGGCGTTCGTCGACGCCCAGGACGGGCTCGACGACCCGGACCTCCGGCGCCTGATGGACGCCACCGAGGTCGTCACCACCGAGGCGGTGGCCGACCTGTTCCCCGAGCAGTGGGCCGCCCGCGTGGCCGTCGAGACCGGCGGGGAGACCCGCGAGCGGTTCGTCGAGACCGCGAGCGGCGAACCCGAGCGGGCGCTGGGGTGGGAGGGCGTCGAGGCGAAGTTCGACGACCTCGCCGCCGCGGCGGACGTGCCGGACGCGGCCGCCGACCGCCTCGTCGCGACCGTCCGGGACCTCGAAGACGAGGGCCTCGACGCGCTGGTCGACGCGCTCACGGCGGCCGCGGGCGCCGACGCGCGGAGCGTCCGCGCGGACGACTGATCCCCCGGGACGCGGCCGACCCGGCCGCGGCTCCCCTCAGAGGTCGACGTCGACGTCCCGCGCCTCGGCCATCGCGCGCAGGCGGTCGGCGACCGCGTCGTCGATCTCGACGCCCTCCGCCAGGTGGGCCTCCCGCCGCTCGTGTTCGGGCGCGCCGGGCATCCGGAACCGGTCGCCCTTCGCCGCGACGCCCGGCGACGGGCCGGCGTCGTAGTCGGCGGCGGCGAGGTGGTCGGCGAGGGTCGTCATCCGCCGGCGAATCCCCTCCCGGTCGGTGAAGAAGAGCGGGTCGACGGCGACGAAGACCGCCGCGTTGCTGGAGTACTCCGCGTCGCGTCCGCCGGCGACGAACCCGTCGCCGAGCAGCCCGGCGAACAGCTCCGAGACGACCGCCAGCCCCGTCCCCTTGTAGCCGGCCGTCCGGCCGCCGAGCGGGAGCATCGCGCCGCCCTCGCCGGCCTCGAACCCCGCGGCGTCCGTGTAGCCCGCGCCGCGCTCGTCTGTCGTCCACCCCTCCGGGACCGACCCGCCGCTGGCCTCCAGTTCGCGGATCTTCCCGTGGGCGACCTGGCTGGTCGCCATGTCGAGGACGACGTCGTGGTCCAGCGCCCCCATCGTCGGGATCCCGTACGCCATCGGGTTGGTCGAGAGCAGGCGGTCGGCGCTGCCCGCGGGCGCGACGTTGTGTCCGCCGCCCTGAGAGTTGACGAAGGCCGCGAAGCAGTAGCCCGCCGCGGCGGTCCGCTCGGCCCACTCGCCGACGCGCCCGAGGTGGGTGGCGTCGCGCATCCCCACGGCGGCGATCCCCTCGGCGGCGACCCGGTCGGTCAGCAGGTCCACCGCCTCGCGGCCCACCACCTGCCCGAAGGCGTGGCACCCGTCCAGTTTCACGAGCGTCCCGGTCGACCGGTCGACAGCCGGCTTCGCCGCCGGGTCGATGGACCCCGCCTCGATCATGTCGGCGTAGTAGGGGACCCGCAACACGCCGTGGGAGTGGTGACCGCGCAGGTCCGACTCGACCAGCGACTCCGCCACCGCGTCGGCCGTCGCCGGCGGCGCGCCCGTCGTCTCAAGGAGCGCGCCCGCCGCCGCCTCTAGCCGCTCGGCCTCGATTCGCATGTCGGGGCCTCCGTCCGGGGGGGTATGAACCTTCGGCATCCCGGGCGAGGCCCGACTGTCGTCGGCGGCCCGCGTCGGGCGCCAGCCGGAAGCCCTATATTAGTCAGCACCAATATTGTCGAACGCTCATATGACCTCGAACGCGACGGCGGACGCCGCGGGCGGCGTCGACGGCGTCGGGCCGCTCGACGACGACGCCTTGGCGGCGGACGCCCGCCTGCTCTCGGCGCTCGGCAACGACACCCGCTACGAACTGGTCCGGCGCGTCGCCGCGGCCGACGGCGACGTCTGCGTCTGCGAACTGGAGTCGGCCGTCGGGGTGGGGCAGAGCGCGGTCAGCCAGGCGCTCTCGCGGCTCCGGTCGGCCGGCCTGGTGACCCGCCGGAAGGAGGGCAACTGGCGGTACTACGGGACGACTGAGGCGGCCGAGGAACTGCTCGGGACCCTCGACGGCCTGCGGGAGGAGCCGTGAGCGAGCGCGCCGATCCCGCGGCCCGGGACCCCGACGAGCGCCGGCGTCTGGTCCGGGAGCGGTACGCGGGCATCGCGACCGACGACGGATGCTGTGACGCGGGCACGGAGAGCGAGCGCCTGGGCTACGACGACGAGGACGTCGCGGCGGTGGCGTCGGGCGCGGACCTCGGCCTCGGGTGTGGCAACCCGAAGGCGCTCGCGGACATCGCGACGGGCGAGACGGTGCTCGACCTCGGCTCGGGCGCGGGGTTCGACTGCTTCCTGGCCGCCCGGGAGGCCGGCCCCGAGGGCCGGGTCATCGGCGTCGACATGACCCCGGAGATGGTCGAGCGGGCCCGGGAGAACGTCGAGCGCAACGGGGTGGACAACGTCGAGTTCCGCCTCGGCGAGATCGAGCACCTCCCCGTGGCCGACGCGTCGGTCGACGTCGTCATCTCGAACTGCGTCATCAACCTCTCGCCGGAGAAGCCCCAGGTGTTCCGGGAGGCGTTCCGGGCGCTCCGGCCCGGCGGCCGCCTCGCGGTCTCGGACGTGGTCCGGACGGCGGCGTTCCCAGAGGACGTCCGCCTCGACCCCGACGCCGTGGCCGGCTGTGTCGCCGGCGCGGCGTCGGTCGAGAGCCTGGAGGGGATGCTCGCCGACGCCGGGTTCGAGGCGATCGGGATCGCGCCGAAGGAGGAAAGCGAGTCGTTCATCCGCGAGTGGGACGACGACCGCGACCTGAGCGAGTACCTCGTCGCGGCGACCATCGAGGCCGAGAAGCCGGACGGCGGGTAGGGCGTCGCGGCCGGGAAGCCGGACGACGAGTAGGGCGTCGCGGCCGACCCCGTCGGCTCGCGTCGCCCGCCGCCCGTCCGCGCCGCGCCGGCCGCGACCGCGAGGGGAAGGTTTTCGGGCCGTCGTCACGGCCGGGCGGTATGGTCGAGTTCAAGGACCTCACGCTCCGTGAGGGCTCGCAGGTCCCCGGCGTCGACGTCGACGAGGCGGCCGGACGACGGGTGCTCGACGCGCTCGCCGACCTCGGGGTCGAGCGCGTCGAGGTGGCCTTCCCGCGCGCCCGGCGGCGCGAGTCGTGGTTCCGCCACGCCGACGACCTCGGGCTGACGACGGCGGCGCTGTCGCGGGCCGTGCCCGCCGACGTGGAGGCGGCCCTGGGGGTCGACCCCGACGAGGTGGAGGTCATCGTCAACGCCTCCGACGTGCAGCTGGAGCACGCCCTCGGCAAGCCGCGCGAGGAGGCGCTGGACCTCGTCGTGGAGAACGTCGAGCGGGTCAGGGAGGCCGGGACCGTCGCGGGCGCGACGCTGATGGACGCGATGCGGGCCGACGACGGCTTCCTGCGCGAGGGCGCGCGGGCGCTGGAGGCGGCCGGCGCGCGCCACGTCACGCTCGCCGACACCACGGGCGCGGGGACGCCCGGGACGGTGCGTGAGACGGTCGCGGCGGTCGCGGACGCCGTCGACGACCTCGGGATCGCCATCCACCCGCACGACGACATGGGCGTCGCGGCGGCCAACGCCCTGGCCGGCGTGGACGCGGGCGCGACGAGCGTCGACGCGACCGTCGGCGGCGTGGGCGAGCGGGCCGGGAACGCGCCCCTCGAGGAGGTCGCGGTGCTCCTCTCGGAGCGGGGTGACGAGGTGGCCGTGGACCTCGAGCGCCTGGTTCCGGCCTGCAGGGAGGCCCACGCGGCCATGGGCGTCGAGGTGCCCGAGAACAAGCCGGTCCTCGGGACCCGGCCGTACCGCCACGAGAGCGGCCTCCACACGGCCGCGATGCTCCGGGAGCCGTCGACCTACGAGCCGTTCGATCCCGAGCGGTACGGCGCCGAGCGCGAGCTGCTGTTCGGCGAGGGGACCGGCCGCGGGGCGGTCCGGGCGCTCCTGGAGGCCGCCGGCCACGACCCCACCGAAGACCGGGTGGCGACCGCGCTCGACGCCGTGCG
>JBDGSZ010000008.1:0-11237 GCA_042217265.1 Haloferacaceae archaeon | reverse complement strand
ACCAGACCTACCAGTTCGACTTCAAGAACACCGACGACCACCGCTTCCTGCGGTCCGCGGCCGGCACCTACGGCGCCTACTTCTCGCGTCCCGGCAACGGCATTTGCCACAACGTCCACAAGGAGAACTTCGCGGCGCCCGGCAAGACGCTGCTGGGGTCGGACTCGCACACGCCGACGCCCGGCGGCCTGGGTGAGCTCGCCATCGGGGCGGGCGGCCTCGACGTCGCCGTCGCCATGGGCGGCGGCCCCTACTACGTCGAGATGCCCGAGGTCGTGAACATCCGACTCGAGGGCGAACTCCCCGAGTGGGCCACGGCGAAGGACGTCATCCTCGAACTCCTCCGACGGCTCTCGGTCAAGGGCGGCGTCGGCAAGATCTTCGAGTACACCGGCCCCGGCGTCGAGTCGCTCTCGGTCCCCGAGCGGACGACCATCACGAACATGGGGACTGAACTCGGCGCCACGTCGAGCATCTTCCCGACCGACGAGCGCACGAAGGAGTACCTCGAACGGCAGAACCGCGACGACGAGTTCGTCGACATCGGCCCGGACGAGGACGCCGAGTACGCCGACGAGGTGGTCGTCGACCTCTCGGAGCTCGAACCCCTCATCGCGGAACCCTCGATGCCGGACAACGTCGTGCCGGTCCGCGAGGTGGCCGGGACCGACGTCGACCAGGTCATGGTCGGCTCCTGTACCAACGGCGGCTACGCCGACATCCTCCCCGCGGCCAAGATGCTGGAGGGCCGCGAGGTGGCCAAGAAGACGGAGATGATCATCGCGCCCGGGTCCAAGCAGGCGAGCGAGCTCCTCGCCCGTGAGGGCTGGACGGCCGAACTGATGGCCGCCGGCGTCAACTTCTCCGAGGCGACCTGCGGCGCGTGTATCGGCATCGGCCACGTGCCCGCCAGCGACTCGGTGAGCCTGCGGACGTTCAACCGGAACTTCGAGGGGCGCTCGGGCATCGAGGACGACAGCGTCTACCTCTGTTCGCCCGAGGTCGCCGCCGCGGCGGGCATCAAGGGCGAGATCGTCGACCCGCGCGACCTCGCGGACGAGCTCGGCGACATGGAGGCCCCCGGCGTCGAACTCCCCGACCGGTACGACGGCTCGAAGGCCGACATCATCACGCCCGACGAGGCCGTCGACGACGAACTCATCAAGGGACCGAACATCGGCGAGGTGCCGCTGCGCGACCCGCTCGAGTCCGACATCCGCGGGCCGGCCCTCCTGAAGATGGGCGACAACATCACGACCGACCACATCATCCCGGCCACGTCGGACATCCTGAAGTTCCGGTCGAACATCGACCGGCTCTCGGATTTCACGCTCTCGCGCATCGACGAGACGTTCGCCGACCGGGCACGCGAGGCCGACGGCGGGGTCCTCGTCGCCGGCGAGAACTACGGCCAGGGCTCCTCTCGGGAGCACGCCGCGATGTGTCCGATGTATCTCGGGATCGAGGCCGTCCTCGCGCAGTCGTTCGCCCGCATCCACAAGGCGAACCTGTTCAACTTCGGCATCGTGCCCCTGACCATCGACGAGGACACCTACGAGCGCATCGAGCAGGGCGACGACGTCGAGATCGTCAGCGACGTGGCCGAGGCCGTCTCCTCCGGCCAGGAGGAGTTCACGATCCGCGTGAACGACGACTGGGAGGCCACGGCGCACCTCGACGCTTCCGAGCGCGAGCGCCGCATCCTCGGCGCCGGCGGCAAGCTCACGCTCACCAAGCAGCGCCACGGCGATAGCTCCGGGGCGGCCCCGGCCGACGACTGAGACGCCACGGCGACCCGTTTTTTCGCCCCGACCCAGCCTTTTTGAGTCGACACGCAGCGGCGGGACCGCCGGCGCCCCGCCGCCGGCCTTTTGATGACCCGCGACTTAGCCGGGGACGTGACCGTACCGCCGAGCGAATCCGGGAAGGGGGTGGCCATCCGGCCGGCCGAGCGGGCCGACCTGCTCGACGTCTTCCGAATCGAGAAGGCGTCGTTCCCCCAGCCGTGGCCCTACTCGGCATTCGAGCGGTTCCTCGACGACCCGGGGTTTCTGGTCGCCGACGGCGGGACCGCCGAGGCCGATGTCCTCGGCTACGCCGTCCAGGACGTGACGCCGAACCACGGGCGCGACATCGGCCACCTCAAGGACCTGGCCGTGCGGCCCGCCGACCGTGGGCAGGGGGTGGGTCGGCGACTGCTCGGGCGGTCGCTCGCCCGGATGCGCGAGTCCGGGGCGACGGTGGCGAAGTTGGAGGTCCGGGCGTCGAACGACCCGGCGCTCGCGCTCTACCGCGACGCCGGCTTCGAGGCCGCCCGCCGCATCCCGCGGTACTACGAGGACGGCGAGGACGCCTTCCTCATGACCCGCGACCTCGAACGGGTCTGAACGATCTTTTACCTTTTCACGGTCGGCCGACAACGGGCGGGCATGGGTTACGCCTGCCCGGTCTGCGAGGCCCCACAGCGCGACGCCGAACACCTCGCCAACCACCTCGCGTTCACCGCCCTGCTCCACGGCGACGACCACGAGGCGTGGCTGGACGAGCACGCCCCCGACTGGGCCGAGTCGGACCCGGAGGCCCTCGGCGAACGGGTCGCTCCCCACGCCGAGGAGACGACCTACGAGGAGGTCTTCGAGGACACCGCACACGAGCACGAGCGGGGGCGCCCGTTCGCCGACGAGGGGGGACCGCTCGGGGCCGGCCTCGGCGGGCGGGAAGCCGAGGCGGGATCGCTCGACGAGACGGCCCGGGCGGCGCTGGCCGAGGCGCGGGAGCTGACGCGGGAGATGCGCGACGGGGACGACCACGACGGGTCCGACGACGAGGAAAAGGCGTAAGCGGGGCGCCCACCGAGCGGCGGTATGGAGACGGAGGGCGTGTTCTCGTTCGACGACGCCGACTCGGCCCGGGAGACGTACGCGGCGCTCGGGCCGGCGGCGCGGACGGTCGTCCGCGAGACGGCGCGGGCGATGGGCTTCGACCGCGAGGAGTACGGCGATCGGGTGACGGGCGAGGTGGTCGAGACGGCCCGCGACGCCCTGTTCGCCTCGCTCCTCTCGGTCCGCGTCGGCACCCGCGAGGAGTACGAGGCCTGGCTCGAGGAGTACGACGGGCCGGTCCACGAGACGGGGAGCGAGCGGGTCGACCGCGCCGCGTGGCACGTCCCGGGGTTCGCCGACGAGGCGGTCGCGACCACGTTCCAGGACGAGCGCGAGGCGGCGGTCGGGACGCTCCGCCGCCAGGCGTTCGGACGGGTGTACCGGGGCGTCCTCTACGACGGGACGGACGGCGGCGGGGCCAACGGCGGAGGGGACGACGCGGAGCCGGCGACGGGGGGCGGCCGATGACCGGCCACACCCACCCGCTCGGCGACCCGGAGATGCCGGTCGTCGGGAGCGAGGCGGAGTACGAGACGGGGTGGTTCACCGGCGGATACGACCTGGTCGAACAGCCGGACGGGTCGACGAAGCGCTACTACTGGGCCGAACTCCCGTCGGCCGTCGTCGTCGTGGCCGTCGCCGACGACGACCTCCTGATGGTCGAGCAGTACCGCCCGACGGTCCGCGAGACCCAGCTCGAACTCCCGGCCGGCATCGTCGAGGAGGGCGAGTCCTACACCGAGGCCGGGGTCCGCGAACTCCGCGAGGAGACGGGCTTTGCGGCGTCGAGCGCGTCGCTCCTCGATGACTTCTGGGTCTGTACCGGCCTGCTCCGCCACCGCCGGGCGCTGGTGTTCGCCGAGGGGCTCGAGCCCGCGGAGCAGTCGCTCGGGGACAACGAGTTCCTCGTCCCGCGCACGGTGCCGGTCGAGGACGCCCTCGACGTCGTCCGTCGACAGCCGACCAACGACGCCACCTTGGAGGGCGTCCTGCTGGCCCGCGAGGAGGGCCTGCTGTAGCGCGGCGCTTTTGACCCCGGCGCGCGCGAAGGCGGTATGGACGGCGAGATAGCCCCCGAGGAGGTCCAGCGACTGGTCGAGGACGGCGCGGACGGGGTCCGCGTGGTCGACGTCCGGTCCCCGTCGGCCTTCGAGCGTGGCCACATCCCCGGCAGCGAGAACGTCCCGTTCCCCGAACTGGCCGACCGGATGGAGGAACTGGCGGGTACGGACCGCATGGTGACGGTCTGCCCGCACGGGAAGGCGAGCGTCCAGGCCGCCCGCCTGATCGGGTCCTACGAGGGGACGGCCGACGCGCGGGTCGAGAGCATGGCCGGCGGGCTGGAGGCGTGGCCGGGCGACCTGACCCGGACGGACGTCGGCGACGGCGACGCGCCGAACGCCCCCTTCTGACCGGCGCGGCCGCTCGAGCGCGGCGGATCGACGGATTGACCGATCAACGGATCGACGGATCGGCGAATCGGGCGGTAGCGGTGGGCGGCTGGGCGGCTACGACGCGGGGCTACGGGTCAGGCGACGTTGAATCCCTTCTCCCGAAGGAAGTCCTCGACGCGTCCGGAGTGGTTGCCCTGGAGTTCGATGGCGCCGTCCTCGACGGTGCCGCCGCACGCGAACTTCGACTTGAGGTCCGAGGACAGGCTGTCCATGTCGACGTCCTTGGGGTCGAACCCCTCGATGATCGTTACCTCCTTCCCGTAGCGGCGCTCGTCGATGCGGATGCTGATCTCCTGGGACTCCTTGGCGACGTCCTCACAGACACAGAGCTCCTCAGGCAGCCCGCACGTCGAGCAGACTTCACCCATTTCGACCCCCATCTCGGGTATCGCGCTACTAAACAGTATCGGGACCGCCGACGAGGGACGCGTTCGGCGTCCGGTCGACCCCCGGGACCCGCGCCCGTCGCCGATCACCCGACGAACCGGTTCAACACGGGGGTCCGCTCCCGGGTCAGTCGGTCGACGACGTCCACGGCGTCGTCGGCGTCCGCCCGCGTGATCCCGTCGCCGTACCGCGCCCGCTCGTAGGCGTCGACGACGTCGAGCGCTGCCTCGTCGGCGCCCGACGCCACGAGCGACTCGACGTACGCCCGCGGCGTCTCGCCGGGGCGGCGCGGCCGGTGGTGCCTGGCGAGCAGGCGTTCCAGCCGGTCGTAGGCCCGCGCCACGTCGGCGGTCGGGTCGGTGCGTGCCCCCTGGTACCGGAGGCGGACGGCGCCGGCGATCCGGTCGGTGAGGCCGGTCCGGCGGCCGACCGCGAGGACGCCCGCCAGCGCGACGGTCCAGACCGCCAGCGTCCGTCCGGAGGGGAGCGACGGGAGGGCGACCCCGCCGCCGCCGTCGCCCCCGGTCGGCGTCTCGCCGGGGGCGGCGGCGTCCGTCAGCGTCCGGTTGCCGAACGGGTCGTCCGGGTCGGCGGTCGTCGTCGCGCCGGTCGGCGTCGAGGTCGGCGTCGGCGTCGTCGGCTCCGTGCCGCCAGCGTCGACGCCGGGCTCGTCCGCCTCGCGGGCCCGGGCGAGCCGCTCCTGCTCGGCCGCGCGGCGCTCGTCGGCCGGCGTCGGGTCGAAGTCGACCCACCCCACGCCGGGGAAGTAGACCTGGACCCAGGCGTGGGAGTTCAGCCCCCGGACGACGTACTCCCCGTCCGCGGACTGGCCGGACGTGTACCCGACGACGAACCGCGCCGGGATCCCCCGGGTCCGGAGCATCGTCACCATCGTCGTCGCGTAGTAGGTGCAGTAGCCGGCGTCCATGTCGAACAGGAAGGCGTCGGCGACGTGCCCCTCCGGGCGGTCGACGTCGAGCGAGTACTCCTTCTCGGATTCCAGGTACGACTCGACGGCGACCGCCGCCGCGTACGGGGTCTCGGCGTCGCTCGTTACCGCGGCGGTCCGCCGTCCGACCCGGTCGGGGGTGCTGTCCGGGAGCTGGAGGTACGCGGACGCGATCCGGTCCGGATACTCGGTGCCGGCCCGGCGGAGCTGGGTCTCGGTGTACCGCGGGACGCGGCTGACGACCGTGTACGACTCGTCGGCCCCGACGGTCTCGGACGGTCGGAGCCCGCCCTGCGGGGTCGTGACGGCCATCTCGGCCACCGGCCCGCGGAGCTCGACCGGTCGCCACGCGGCGGGCAGGGAGTCGAGCGGCGTCCGCGCGGTCACCCGCTGGGCGAGCCGGCGCGAGCTCCCGGGCGGGTCGGGGAGGCGGTCCTCGTAGGGCCGCGTCCGGCCGGTGCGGACCCACCCCGACCCGGTGTAGCGGTCGTACGCGGCGGTCTGCCACTTCCGCGCCTCCGGGCTGTCGACGGTGAACCGGACCTTCGGCGAGAGGCTGATGCTCCCGAGCACCTCGACGCTGTCAGCGGCGTCGACCAGGGTCGACTCCACCGTCGGCGACGACGATCCCGACGAGAGTCGGCCGGCGGCGCTCCCCGGCGCGACCGACAGCGTAGCCGACGCGACGACCATGGCCGCGAGCGTCGCCGTCAAGTCGAGCACCTCACGGCGGCCGGGTTCGTGCCGCGGGGACCGGGTCCGGGAGCGCTCGGGACGGTCGGGGGCGATCCGGTCCCGGCGGGCCGCGCCGCGCCGCTCGGCGAAGGTGCCGAGGCCGACGGCGGCGGTCCCGCCGACGACGCCCGCGAGCGTCGTGAACGGCCCGGCGTCGCCGGTGAGCACGAAGAAGACGAGGGTGCCGCCGCCGACGGTCACGCTCGCGACGTGTCGGCCCCTGAGCGCGAGGTACGCGACGAGGAACACGGGGCCGGGGGCGACGGCGGTCGCCCACACGCCGGCGTTGGTCAGGCGGATGACCGACAGGCCGCTGAGGAGTGCGACCGTGTCGGCGACGACCCGCCCCGAGAGGAGAAGGGCCCGCTGGCTCTCGGGCACCGAGAGGAGGTACGCGAGGAGCCCGCCGGCCAGCAGGGCGACGGCGAGCAGGGCCGCGGACCGCGGACGCAGGAGGCGCGCGGTCGCGACCGCGAGGCCGAGGACGGCCGCGACGAGCGCGAGGAAGACGAACGCGCCGCCGACGACGTCGGTGACGTGGTACAGCACGCTCACGTACGAGAACACGAGCATGCCGACGCCGGCGAGCGCCGCGAGGCGGAAGCCGTAGTCGTCGACGGCGAGGGCCGCCCCGTCGCCGGCGGCGCTCACCGCGACACCTCCGACGGCGGGGGCGTCGTGCCGTCGCGGCCGTCGCGGTCCCCGTCGCGTGAACCGGCCGACGGGCCGACGATTCCCGCCCGTAGGTCGCCGTACGTCGTCTCGACGCCCCCGACGCGCACCCGGACGGCGTCGTCGCGGGCGTCGACGAGGACGTCGGCGCGGCCCTCGCGGGGGACGACGCCCGGATTGGCCGTCGCGAGGGCAGCGAGGAGGTCCTCGCGGCTCTCGGGCTCGACGGTCCGCTCGCCCTCGGCGGTGACCAGGGTGACGGGGACGCCCTCGCGGAGCAGGGCGTCGCCGAGCGTCGCCGCCGCCTCGGCCATCGCGTCGCCCCGTCCGCGGCTCCCGGTGGCCGCGAGGACGACGCCCGTCACCGGGCGGGCGCCGGCGAACTCCTGGACGATGAGGTCCTCGCGCTTCGCGCTCGACTTCCAGTCGACGTCCCGGAGCGAGTCGCCACGGACGTACTCCCGGAGGCCGTCGAACTCGTCGCGGTCGCGCGAGCGGCTGTCGACGAACTCCGCCCGGACGAGCGCGAGCGCGGCCGGGGGAAGCGAGCGGACCGGCGGGTAGACCAGGACGGGGTCCCGCCCGCCCACTTCGCGGCTGGCCTCCACGAGGCCGAGCGCGTCGGTCGAGTGGACGGTGGCCGGGCCGACGCGGTGCCGACCGCGGCGGGCGTAGCGGACCCGGTATCGGGCCGGTTCGGCACCGACGACGGCCTCGACGGTGGCGTCGCCCTCGACGCCCGGGGGGAGCGCGTCGACCACCCGCGCCGGAAAGGGGTCGTCGGCGTCGAACCGCAGGGCGACCGTCCCGTCGGTCCCGACCTGGTCGTCGGGCGGCAGCACCCGGGTGACCGGCGGGGCCGGCGGGCGGAGCCCCTGGACGAGCGCCGCGGCGAGCGCGACGAGGCAGGGGACCACGACGGCGTCGAGGGCGCGCTCGCCGGACGCGTAGGCCATCGCGATTCCGGCGGCGACGAGGCCGACGAGCGCCCACCCCCGGCGCGTGAGCCTCATTCGACGGGGACCTCCTCCAGGGCCGCGTCGACGACCGCGCGGCCGGAGGGGGCGGCGCTACCGGGGTCGATCCGGTGGCTCCAGACCGTCGGCAGTTCGGTCTGGACGTCGTCCGGGGTGACGAAGGAGCGACCGCGGAGCACCGCGCGCGCCTGTGCCGCCCGGATGGCCGTGATGCTCCCGCGCGGGCTGACGCCCAGGGGAGCGCTCTCGCGGGTGTGGGCCGCCAGGCGGGTGACGTAGTTGCGGACCGGCTCGCGGGCGTCCACCTCGTCGACGGTGCGCCGCGCCCGGCGCAGGTCCGTGACCGACGCCACCGGGTCGAGCGAGCGGATGGGGTGGCGGCCGGCCACGCGCCCGAGCAGTTCCGTCTCCTCGTCCTCCGAGGGGTATCCGAGGGCGAGTTGCTTCATGAACCGGTCGACCTCCGCCATCGGGAGGTCGTAGGTGCGGCCCGACTCGACGTCGTTCTGGGTGGCGATGACGACGAAGGGGTCCGGGAGCGCCCGCGTCTCCCCGTCGACCGTGACCTGTTCTTCCTCCATGGCTTCGAGGAGCGCCGCCTGGGTCTTCGGCGGCGCGCGGTTGATCTCGTCGCCGAGGACGACGTTCGCGAAGATCGGCCCGGGCTGGAACTCGAACTCGCTGGTCTTCTGGTTGAACACGTTGACGCCGGTCACGTCGGAGGGCAGGAGGTCGGGCGTGAACTGGACGCGCTTGAACGAGCAGTCGACCGAGGTCGCCACCGCCCGGGCCAGCATCGTCTTGCCGACGCCGGGGACGTCCTCGAGAAGCAGGTGCCCACGGGCGAGCATCGCGATGAGGATGTGCTCGATGGCGTCGTGCTGGCCCACGATGACACGCTCGACGTTCTCGATGATCCGTGCCGTCACCTCCGCCGCGCCGTCGACCGACAGCGGGGCGGGGTCGCCGCCGGCATCGGTCTCGACGTCGGCCTCGGGTTCTTGTGATGTGTCACTCATTGGTGCTCCCGATCCACCGGTTCCAGCACCGGTCGCTAACGGTCGTATCGGTCCCCGGCTACCTAACTCTGCTGGACGTGCCCACGGCACACGGACAGGTCCCCCGACGGGTTTTTGATTCCGGAGGGGCCCCCTGACGTGTATGCCGACGGCCACCGGCCCGCCGGAACGGCTGGCCGACGCGGCGGAGCTGACGCCGATGCTCCGCCAGTACGTCGCGGTCTGCGAGCGGTACGACGACGCCGTCGTCCTCTTTCGCGTCGGCGACTTCTACAAGACGTTCTGTGAGGTCGCCGAGGAGGTCGCCCGGGTCTGCGAGCTCACGCTCATCGAGCGGGAGGACTCGACCGGCACCTACGCCGCCGCCGGCATCCCGGTCGACAACGCCGCCACCTATCTCGAGCGCCTGCTCGACGCCGGCCACCGGGTCGCGGTGGCCGACCAGGTCGAGGACCCCGACGAGGCCGACGGGCTCGTCGACCGGGCGGTCACCCGCGTGGTCACGCCGGGCACCGTCGTCGACGACGAGCTTCTCGCGCCCGACGCCACCTACGTCGCCGCGGTAGCGCGTGAGGGCGACGACCACGCCCTCGCCGCGGTCGACGTCTCGACCGGCGAGTGCCTGGCAACGAGCGCCGGCTCCCGCGAGGCGCTGGGCGACGAACTCGCCCGCCTCGGCCCGGCGGAGCTGCTCGTGGGTCCCGACGCGAACGACCCGCGTGACTTGTTGGCGACCGACCCCATGGTGACCGACGCGGGGGAGTTCGGCCGCGAGGCCGCCGCCGGGACGCTGGCGGAGTACGTCCCGAGCCCCGAGGCGGTCGTCGCGAACGACGCCGAACTCCGGGCCTGCGGGGCCGTGCTGGCCTACGCCGAGTTCACGCAGGGCGGCGACCGGCTCGACCACGTCTCGCGGGTCCGGCGGTACGACCCGCGCGACCGGATGGGCCTGGACGCCGCGGCGGTCCGGAGCCTGGAGCTGTTCGACGGCCGCGGTCCCGGGGACGGGACGCCGCTGTTCGAGACGCTCGACCGGACGGCCTCCGCGCCCGGCCGCCGGCGGCTCTCGGCGTGGCTCCGGCGCCCGCTGGTCGACCGGGGAGCGATCGAGGCGCGCCACGACGCCGTCGCCGAACTCGCCGGGCGGTCGGTGGTCCGCGAGACCGTCCGGGACGGCCTGCGCGGAACGTACGACCTCGAACGCCTGGCCGGGCGGGTCGCCCGCGGGCGGGCGGACGCCCGGGACCTCCGCTCGCTCGCCGCGACGCTCGCCGTCGTGCCCGAGATCCGTGAGGCGCTCGCGGACGCCGGCTGCGACCGTCTGCGCGACCTCCGGGCGGCGCTCGACCCGCTGGACGACGTCCGCGACCTGATCGAGTCCGCCGTCCGGCCCGACCCGCCCGTCGAGGTGACCGAGGGCGGCGTCATCCGCGAGGGGTACGACGACGACCTTGACGACCTGCGCGCGACCGAGCGCGAGGGACGGGAGTGGGTCGCCGAACTGGAGGCCCGCGAGCGCGAGCGCACCGGCATCGACTCGCTGGCGGTCGGCCACAACCAGGTCCACGGCTACTACATCGAGGTGACCGACTCCAACCTCGACCGGGTGCCCGACGACTACACCCGGCGCCAGACCCTGAAGAACAGCGAGCGGTTCTACACGCCCGAACTGAAGGAGCGCGAGGACGAGATCCTCGGCGCCGCCGAGCGGGCCGACAAGCTGGAGTACGAGCTGTTCCGGGAGGTACGGGAGGCGGTCGCGGCCGAGACCGACCGGATACAGGCCCTCGCGGACGGGCTGGCGACGCTCGACGCCCTCGCCGCGCTGGCGACGGTCGCCGTCGACCGCGACTACGTCCGCCCGCGGCTCCACGACGGGGACGAGGGGGGTTTCGAGGTGCGCGCCGGGCGCCACCCGACGGTCGAGCGGACCACGGAGTTCGTGCCGAACGACGTCTCGCTGAGGCGGGGCGAAGTCGCGGTCATCACCGGGCCCAACATGAGCGGGAAGTCGACGTACATGCGCCAGGTGGCGCTCGCCTGCGTGCTCGCGCAGGCCGGGAGCTTCGTGCCCGCCGACGAGGCCAGCCTGCCGGTCGTCGACCGGGTGTTCACCCGCGTCGGCGCCAGCGACGACATCGCCGGCGGCGAGTCGACGTTCA
>JBDGSZ010000120.1:0-11412 GCA_042217265.1 Haloferacaceae archaeon | reverse complement strand
GGCCATCAGGCCGACGAAGCAGTCGTACTCGCCCCAGTGCTCGGCGAAGACGTCGCCGTGGTACTCGACGATGTCGACCTGCTCGTAGGCGTCACCGATGCCGTCCCGTATCTCGCGGGCCGTGTCCAGCTTCCGCTCGAAGCTGATGACCGCGATCTCCTCGGCCACCTCGCCGTCCGAGTCCGGCGTCGAGCAGTGGCCGCCCGATGCGTCGTCCGTGTCGTCCGCGTTCGTGTCCGTGCTCATCTCAGTCCGCCTCGGTTTCCGTTTCGGTGTCGCCGCCCCGGTTCGCCCAGCCGTCGTACAGGTACGACCGCTCGTAACCGCCGGTCCCGGCCGCGTCGCCAATGACGACCATCGCCGAGGCGCGGTAGCCCGCCTCCTCGACCCGGTCGCCGATGGTCGCGACCGTCCCCTCGATGACGTCCTCGTCGGGCCAGGAGGCGTGGTAGACCACCGCGACCGGCGTGTCGGGATCGACCCCGTCGTCGAGCAGGCGGTCCATCGTCTCCGCGACCGCGTGGGTGCCGAGGTAGATGCAGGTCGTCACGTCGCCCATCCCGACGAACTCCGCGACGTGGTCGTCCTCCGGGTCGAGGGTCTTGCCCTGGGGCCGGGTGAAGGCGACGTGGTTGGCGACGCCGTTCAGCGTCAACTGCGTGCGGAGGGTGGCGCTCGCGGCGAACGCCGAGGTGACCCCGGGGACGATGTACGTCGGCACGCCCTCGTGTTCCAGCGCGTCCATCTGCTCCAGCGCCGCCCCGTACACCGCCGGGTCGCCGCTGTGGAGCCGCACCACCTCGCGGCCCGCCTCGTAGGCGTCCCGCATCAGCGGGATCAGTTCCTCCAGGTCCTTGCCGATGCTCGACACCTGCTCGGCGTCGTCGCAGTACTCGGCGAGGAGGTCGCTGTTGACCAGCGACCCGGCGTGGACGACGAGGTCCGCGGCCTCGACGAGCTCCCGTCCCGTCACGGTCAGCAGGCCCGGGTCGCCCGGGCCGGCGCCGATGAAGGGGACGCCCTCGCCCGTCTCCCCCGCCGTTCGCTCTCGGACCCGCGGGTCGCGACCCTCGGCGACGGCGTCGATGGCGGCCTGCGGGTCTTCAGTCATCGAGGGTCACCTCGTCGCCGCCCGCCGCCGCCTCCGCGCGCTCCCGCGTGACGACGCCGCCGTCCGTCGTCGCGCGGCCGCCGTCCGCGGTCCCGAACGCCGCCGTCGCGGGGTCGTCCCCGACGCCCTCGCGTTCGGCGTAGGCGAGCGTGTAGTAGTCCCGCTCCTCGAGGTCCGACGGATCGTCGGTTACCACCGTCTCGCCCTGTTCCATGAACAGGCGGCGGCCGTACCGCACATCGTAGCCCGCGTCGACGAGCTTCGCGTGGGTCGTCGGGGCGTCGGTCACCTTGAACAGCACCATCCGGTCGGGGCCGGTCGGGGCCGCGCCCCGCGCCGCCTCCCGGAGTGCGAGCGACGACCCCGAGGAGATCTCGACGCCGAGCGCCGTCGCGAACGCGGTGACGGCGCTCACGCCCGGCACCACCTCCACCTCGACGTCGGGGTGGAACGCCGACAGGGTCCGCCGGAGGTGGCCGAACGTCGAGTAGACGTTGGGGTCGCCGAGGGTGACGAAGGCCGCCGTGTCCGCGCGGGCCCGGGGAGCGACCTCCGCGGCGGCCTCCTTCCACGCCCGCCGCAGTTCGTCCTCGTCGCGGGTCATCGGGAAGTCGAGGTCGCCGATCCGCTCCTCGGGGACGTGCTCGGTCGCCACCGACCGGGAGAGTCGTCCGGGGGAGTAGACCACGTCCGCGCGTTCGAGCGCGCGGCGCCCGCGGACGGTCACCAGGTCCGGGTCGCCGGGACCGAGGCCGACGCCGTAGAGGGTCATCGCCCGCCCCCGTCGGCCGCCGCCTCGGCCCCGCCGACCAGCATGTAGACGGGGTTGTCGGAGTCGAAGCTCGTCGCCCCGGCGAGTTGGTAGCCGTGGCTGACCTGGAACTGGACCACCTCGTCGAGCAGCCCCCGGTCCCGGAACGCCTCGACCGCCCGCCCGGCGACCTCGAGGCGCGAGACGTTCATCACGACCCGGTCGACGTCCGTCGCGGCGGCGTGGTCCAGGACCGCCTCATAGTTGCGGCTGCCGCCGAGGAAGAGGGCGTCCGCGTCGTCCGGGAGCCCGTCGGGCGCCTCGGCCGCCCGCAGGTCGACCCCGTCGCAGACGTCGTTGGCCGCGAGGTTCCGCCGTGTCACCTCCAGGCGATCGGGCTTTCGCTCGACCGCCGTCACCCGGCCGGCGCGCCGCGCCGCCTCGATCGTGACGGCGCCGGTACACGACCCCACCTCCGCGAAGTGGTCGGTCGGTGTCAACTCGAGTTTCCCGAGGAGGGCCGACCGGACCTCCGGCTTGGTCGGGCCCGCCTTCGCGTCGTGTGGGAGCGCTACGCGTGCCATCCCGTCGGACAAGTCGCGTGGAGCGTAAAACAATTTTGGTTGAATTAAGAAAAACCGACTTTCACAAAACGCGCGGAGCGCCCAATCTCGTCGGTATTATGGGGAAAATACTTGGGCGGTCGGGCGCCATGACGGATGATGGCAGAGGACGTGGACGCGGGGGAGGGGTCCGACGTGCTCCGGAGCAAGCGGTACGCGACCCGGTACCAGATCCTGGTCGGGATCGCGGAGCGGCAGCCGGCGGTCAGCCAGCAGGAGATCGCCGACGCGATCGGGGTCACGGCCCAGGCGGTGAGCGACTACCTCCAGGACCTGATCAAGGAGGGGTACGTCCGGAAGCACGGGCGGGGGCGGTACGAGGTGACCAAGGAGGGGGTTGACTGGCTCATCTCCCGGACCGACGAGCTCCGCGAGTACGTCGACCACGTCTCCGAGGAGGTCATCGGACAGGTCGAGGTCGAGACGGCGCTCGCGACCGCCCCCATCGAGGAGGGCGAGGCCGTCTCGCTCTCGATGCGCGACGGGGTGCTCCGGGCGACGCCCGGGGACGCCGGGGAGGCGACCGCCGTGGCGCTCACCACCGCCGAGCGAGGCCAGGACGTCGGCGTCACGGACTTCGCCGGGGTCCTCGACTACGAACTCGGCCGGGTGACGGCCGTCTCGGTGCCGGGCGTCCGCGAGGGCGGGAGCGCGGCGGTCGACCCGGGGGTCGTCGCCGATCACGCGGCCGACCACGACCTCGTCGCCGCCGCCGGGACGGAGGCGCTGGCGGCCGCGCGGACCGCCGACGTCGACCCGGACCTCCGGTTTGGGACCGCGCCGGGCGTCCAGGAGGCGGCCGCGAAGGGCCTCGACGTCCTCCTTCTGGTCGTCGCCGACGACCTCTCCTCCCACGTCGACCGCCTCCGCGAGGTCTCGGTCAGCTACGAGGTCGTCGACGCCGCCGACCGCTGACGCGTGCCGGACGGACGTTCGCCTGCCGGTGGATACAGGATTAAACCCCTGGCTGGGTAACCGACAGTTATGCGCGTGACACGCCACGGGGCATCGGCCGTCGCGTCGACGAACCGTTCCGCGCTCCCGCGTCGATGACCAAGGACCTGGAGCGAGACCTCGGCCTGTACGCGACTCTCACCGTCAGCATCGGCGCGATGATCGGGAGCGGCATCTTCGTGCTCCCGGGCCTGGCGGCGAAGAAGGCGGGGCCGGCGGTGGTGCTGGCCTACCTGCTGGCCGGCCTGCTGGTCCTCCCCGCGGCGCTCTCGAAGGCCGAGATGGCGACCGCGCTGCCCGAGGCCGGCGGCACATACCTGTACATCGACCGGGCGATGGGGCCGCTACCCGGCACCGTCGCCGGCATCGGCGCCTGGTTCTCGCTGGTGTTCAAGAGCGCCTTCGCCCTGGTCGGCCTGGGCGCCTACCTCCTGGTGCTCGTCGCGGTGCCCGAGGGCCTGCTCACCCTCGTCGGCCTCGGGCTGGGCGTCCTCCTCGTGGTCGTGAACGTCGTCGGCGTCAAGCAGTCCGGGCGGCTCCAGGCGGTCGTTGTCAGCCTCGTCCTCCTGGTGCTCGTCGGGTTCGTGCTCGACGGGAGCACGTACGTGGACGGGGCGAACCTCCGTCCGTTTCTCACCCACGGTCCGAGCGGCCTGCTCTCGGCGACGGGGTTCGTCTTCGTCTCCTACGCGGGCGTGACCAAGATCGCAAGCGTCGCCGAGGAGGTGGAGGACCCCGGCCGAAACATCCCGCGGGCGATGCTCGGCTCGGTCGTCGCCATGATGCTGGTCTACACGCTCGTGGTGTTCGTCCTCGTAGGGGTCGCCCCCTCGAAGCGCATCCACGAGAGCCTGACCCCGATGGCGGCCGCGGCGGAGTCGTTCGCCGGGCCGGTCGGCGAGTTCGCGCTCGCCGTCGTCGCCGTGCTCGCGCTGGCGAGCATGGCCAACGCCGGCGTTCTCTCGTCGTCCCGGTTCCCGTTCGCGATGAGCCGGGACGCGCTCGCCCCCGAACGCCTCCAGCGGGTCCACTCCAGGTTCAAGACCCCCGTGTGGGCCATCGCGATCACCGGCGTCCTGCTCCTGGCGCTCATCGCGTTCGTCCCGGTCCTCGAACTCGCGAAGCTCGCGAGCGCGTTCAAGATCCTCGTGTTCATGTTCATCAACGTCGCCCTGGTCGCGTTCCGCGAGAGCGAACTCGCGTGGTACGACCCCGAGTTCGTCGCGCCGGGCTACCCGTGGGTCCAGGCGTTCGGCGTCCTCGGCGGCGGCGTCCTTCTCACCCAGATGGGCCCGATCGCGCTGTTCGGCGCCGCGGGCATCGTCGTCATGGGCGTCGTCTGGTACCGGCTCTACGGCCGGAGCCGGACCGAGCGCGAGGGCGCGGCCCTCGACGCCATCCGGCGCTCGGCCCGGGACCGGACCATCGACCACACGCGACGGGCGTTCGCCGACGGCGGGGGGAACGTCCTCGTCGCCATGGACGAGCGGACGACCGTCGAGCGGGAGCGCACCCTGCTGACCGTGGCGGCGAACGTCGCCGTGAACCGGGGCGGCAAGGTCCACGCCGTCCGCTTCGAGGAGGTGCCCGAACAGCTCACCCTCTCCTCGGCGACCGGGATGGACGGGGACGACCGCGCCTTCGAGGCCCAGACCGAGGAGCTGGCCGCGTCGCTCCCGGCGACCATCGAGGCCCGCGAGATCGTCAGCCACGACACCAAGCGGGCGGTCGTCAACTACGCCGAGGACGTCCGGGCCGAGGCCATCGTCGGCGAGTGGCAGCCGAACCGCTGGCGGGCGGAGCTGCTCGACACCGACGTCGACTGGTTCATGGACAACGCCCCCTGCGAGACCGTCTTCCTCCGCGACCGGGGCCTCGACGCGGTCGACGAGATCGCGATCCTCGCCGAGCGGGGCACCTACGGCCCGTTCAAGGTGGTGGTCGCGGACGCGCTCGCGACGGCCTTCGACGCGCGGATCCGCTTTGTCACCGCCGTCACGGCCTCCGCCTCCGACGAACTGCTCGACGCCACTCGGTCATTCCACGCGGAACTCGACGACCTCTGCTCGGTCCCGACCGAGAGCGTCGTCGTCGAGACGTCGAGCCGCATCGCCGACCTCGCCGCCGCGGCCGGCGGGGCCGACCTCGCCGTCGTCGGCACCGCGGCGCAGTCGACGCTTCACGAACTGACCGTCGGCGATCCGGCGCGCGCGGTCAGCGACCGTCTGGACTGTAGCGTCCTGCTCGTCCACTCCCGTTCCCGGGGCCGTGGGACCTTCGTCCGCGACGCCGTCGAGCGCCTCGCCTTCTGAGCCGGCGGGTCAGCCCGGCACGCCCCCGTTTCTCGCCGTTCGGCCGTCCACGTCGAGTTCGTGGAACGTGCCGGTCCCGCGGTCCCCGTCGAGCATCGCCGCGGCCGGGTCCCGACCCATGACGGCCGCTCGAACCAGGGCGATGGGCACGGCGTGGGTGAGGACGACCGCCGTCGCGTCCGGGGCGAGGTCCGCCCGGAGGTCCTCCCAGGCGTCGAGGACCCGCGCTCGCGTCCGCTCTATGCTTTCCCCGCCCGGGGGCCGGGCCGCCATCCCGTCGCCCGGGGTGCCCTTGGCCACCGAGAACCGGGGGAACCGCTCGTAGACCTCGTCGGCGCGGCGACCCCGGAGGCGACCCCAGTTCCGCTCGCGCCACCGCTCGTCGACGGCGACCGCCAGCCCCGTCGTCGCCGCGACCCGCTCCGCGGTCGCTCTGGCCCGACGGAGGTCGGACGCGATCAGCCGGTCGGGATCGTACCGGCGGTCGACTCGCTCGGCCAGGGCCTCGGCCTCGCGGCGCCCCCGGGCCGTCAGCCCGGTCGGCACCCAGCCCTGCACCCGTCCATTGCGGTTCCACGCCGTCTCCCCGTGTCTGGCGAGGAGCACCGTCGCCATACGACCGACAGGGGCTCGGTCCGATTAACTCGTTTGCTCGGCGGGTCGCGCCGGTCAGAGCGCGCCGACGACGGCGAGCAGCAGCTCCGCCGCCGTCGAGACGACCGTCTCCCACGCCGACACGCCGGTGACCTTCGCCTGGAGGGTGTCGAGCCCGAAGAAGGCGAAGAGCGCGGCCCCGGCGAGGTGGGCCTTCCGGAGGTCGAACCGGTGGGTGAAACGGTGGAAGAAGAGCGCGTTCGCCAGGCTCACCGGGATGATGGCGGCCATCTCGCCGACCCAGATGGCGGTCGGGAAGGCGGCGTACTGGGTCGCGAGGCCGATGGTGATGAGCTGGGTCTTGTCGCCGAACTCGCCGAAGGCCATCATGGCGAAGATGGGCAGGAAGCCCCCGAAGACGTTCGGCACCCGCCAGTCCAGCGCGGGCACGCGCACGTCGAGCTCGCCCTCGTTGCCAATCAGCATCCCCCCGTCGGTCTCCGTCGCGTCGGCGTCCGGTGCCGGCGCCGACCGCAGGAGCATGGCCGCAAAGAGCAGGAAGAGCAACGCGGTCAGCACGTCCAGCACGATGCCGGGCAGGACCTGCTGGAGGTAGCTCCCGAAGGCGATCTCGAGCGCCGTCCACCCGGCGAAGGCGGTCCCCGCGGCGGCGACCACCAGCAGCGGGTTGTAGCGCGTCGAGAGCCCCGCGATGATGAACTGGACCTTCTCGCCGGGCAGGACGCTCAGCTGGGCGAAGAAGGCGATGGTCGCGACCTCGACCCAGGTCACGCGCCGCCCACCCCCTCGTCGCGCTCCGCGGCGTCGCCCTCGGGCCCGCCGGCCGGCCGCACCCGGATGGACCCGGCCACGCCCTCCGGCAGGCTCTGCTCGTCGCCGCCCTCGACCCGGACGGTCACCATCCCGAACGGCGCCACGTCGGTCACGCTGATCCGGGTCCCCGGGGTGATGCCAGCGTCGGCGAGGTACTCCAGTTCGGCCTCGTCACGGTCGCCGACCCGGGCGACGGTCACCCGGTCGCCCTCGTCGTGATCGAGCAACGGGGCCGTGTCGTCCTCCGGCGGCACCAGGTCGGCGTCGGGGATGGGGTCGCCGTGCGGGTCGCTCGTCGGGTGGCCGAGCGCCTCCGCGACCCGCCGCTCGAACTCCTCGCTGATGTGGTGTTCCAGCCGCTCGGCCTCGTCGTGGACCTCGCTCCAGGAGTAGTCGAGGTGCTCCGTGAGGTACGACTCCAGCAGCCGGTGGTGCCGGATGACCTCCAGGGCGACCGTCTCGCCCTCCGCGGTCAACTCGGCCCCCTTGTACTTCTCGCGCTCGACGAGTCCCCGCTCCTCCAGCTTGTCGAGCATGCTGGTCACCGAGGCCCCCGACCGGTCCAGCCGCTCCGCGACGTCGGAGGTCGAGACCGGCGCCCCTTCCGTCCGCTGGAGCTCGTAGATGGCCTTCACGTAGTCCTCCATCACGTGGTTCATCGGTCCGTCGGGATAGTTTAGATGCGTCTAATCCTTATGTCTTGGGACTCGAAACGACGGTTGCGGCGCGCCGGACCCGACCGGACGTGTCAACGTGGGTGGCGTCGAACCGGGGGCACATGTCCGACGGAACCGGGAGGCCGCCCGCGTGGTCGAGCTAGCCGAGCCGTTCGTCCGGATCTTCGGGCCGGACCCGGTCGTCCACGGGCTGGTCGGGGGGCTGGTCACCGCGCTCATGAACCTCCTCGGCGCGTCGCTGGTGTTCGTGTGGCGGGACCCCTCCGAGCGCTCGCTCGACGGGGCGCTCGGCTTCGCCGCGGGCGTGATGCTGGCCGCGAGTTTCACCAGCCTCATCCTTCCCGGCATCGACTACGCCGGCGGCGACCCCCTGCCGGTCCTCGCCGGCGTCGTCCTCGGCGCGCTCTTCCTCGACCGGGCGGACGGGCTCGTCCCCCACGCCCACTACCTCGTGACCGGCGAGCGTCGGCGCGACGCGGGCCACCCGGACGGCCCGTCCCCGGTCGACGACGCCCGGCTGGGACCGGTCGTGCTCTTCGTCCTCGCCATCACCCTCCACAACATGCCGGAGGGCCTGGCCGTCGGCATCGGCTTCGGGAGCGGCGACATCCCGTCCGCCCTGGCGCTGATGATCGCCATCGGGGCACAGAACGTCCCGGAGGGGCTCGCCGTCTCCATCGCCGCGGTCAACGCCGGCCTCGACCGCCGGGCCTACGCCGCCTTCGCCGGGGTCCGCTCGGGGCTGGTCGAGATCCCGCTCGCGGTGCTCGGCGCCTACGCCGTCGGCGCCATGGGAGCGCTCCTGCCCTACGCGATGGGGTTCGCCGCCGGCGCGATGCTCTTCGTCATCAGCGACGAGATCGTCCCCGAGACTCACGCCCACGGCAACGAGCGCGTCGCGACCCTCGGGACGATGGCCGGCGTGGTCGTGATGCTCTACCTCGACGTTGCGCTGGCTTGACGGACCGCTCCCCGTTCCCCGACCGCCCGACTTCGTCGCCCCGGTCCGGCGTTTGCGGCGACCTTAACGAAATATTTATTTAGAACCGCCAACAAACCTCGGTTGGGTGAGCCACCGATGGTACTGCCCACGCGCACGGCGAGCACGTGGAACCAGGCCCTCGACCTGCCCGCCCGACTCTTCGGCGAGGGCGGGGTCGGTGGTAACGACTACGAACTGTACGAGGAGGACGGCGAGTTCGTCCTCACGATCGAGATGCCCGGCTTCGAGCCCGAGGAGATCGACCTCGCGTGGGACGACGGCGTGCTGAACGTCGCCGCCGAGCACGTCGACGACGAGCGGAGCCGCAAGAAGACCTACCACCGCCGGTTCCGCTTCCCGAAGGACGTCGACGACGACGCCATCGCCGCCGAGTACACCAACGGGGTCCTCGAGGTGACCCTCCCCGTGATGGAGGCCGCCACCGCCCGCGGCAAGACCATCCCCATCGAGGGCTGACCCCCGCCGCGGGCGACCCCCACCCCGGCCTCCTGCCCCTCGTCACTCGTAGGTGTGTGTGTAGCCGCCGTCCCAGAGCATGTCGGCCCCGTTGAGGTGCTGACCGTGCCGCGAGAGGCCGAAGACGAACAGGTTGGCCACCTGCGCCGGGGTCATCAGTTCCTTGGTGCGGGCCTGTCCGAGCATCACGTCCTCGACGACCTCGCGCTCGGAGATGCCCCGCTCGGCCGCGCTGTCGGCGATCTGGTCGGCCATCAGCGGCGTCAGCACGTACCCGACGCTCACCGAGAACGAGCGCAGCGTCCCCCCGCCCTCCGCCGCGATGGCCCGCGTCAGCCCGCGGATCCCGTGTTTCGCGGTGATGTACGCCGCCTTGTCCTTGGTCGCGTAGTGGCCGTGGACCGAGGCCATGTTTGCGATCGCCCCCCGGCCGTCCTCCGTCCCGCGGATGTGGGGCATCGCGTGCTTGGCGACGAGGAAGGGCGCTCGGAGCATCACGTCAAGCAGGAGGTCGTACTTCTCCATGGGGAACTCCGCGAGCGGGGAGATGTGCTGGAGGCCAGCGATGTTGGCCACGTACCGCAGGTCGCCGAGGTCGGCCGCCTCCTCGACCGCCGCGGCGACCGCGTCGTCGTCGGTCAGGTCGACCGGCGCCTCCACGAACCGACCCGGCGCGCCCTCCCGGTCGACCAACCCGGCGGTCCCCGACAGCCCCTCCTCGTCGACGTCCGCCCCGACGACGGTGAGGCCGTTGAGCGCCAGCCCGACGGCCGTCGCCTCGCCGATGCCCGAGGCCGCGCCCGTGACGAAGGCGACGGTGTCCTCGGCGAAGCGCGGATCGTCCAGCACGAGCAGGTCGTCCGCGGTCGGTTCCGGGGCCTCCAGGTCCATGTCGTCGTCGGCCATGCGCCAACGTGGCCCACCTGACGGCATAAGCGTGGCGCGGCGCCCGGCGCCCGTCACTCCCGCCGCGACGGCGGGATGTCTGGCTCGTGGTCCACGGCCTCGACGGCGGTGTCGAGCACCGCCTCGACGTTCTCGCCCGTCTCGACGCTCATGTAGGCGTCGGCCTCGACGTCGGTCGAGCGGTCGCTCTTGTTACAGACCGTCAGCACGGGCACGTCGAACCGCTCGACCACGTCGTCCCGGAGGGCCAGTTGCGCGTCGAGCGGGTAGCCACACTCGCCGCTGGCGTCGACGAGAAAGAGGACGGCGTCGGCGACGTGGCCGATGGCGCTCGCGGCCGCCCGCTCGATGTCGTTGCGCTCGGCCGGCGGCCGGTCCAACAGGCCGGGCGTGTCGACCAGCTGGTAGCGCACCCGGTCGCGCTCGACGTGGCCGACCGCGACCGCCTTGGTGGTGAACGGGTACGACGCCACCTCGTTTGTCGCCCGCGTCACCCGGTTGACGAACGACGACTTGCCGACGTTCGGGTACCCCGCCACGGCGATGGTCGGCTCGTCGGGCCGGACGTCGGGCAGGTCGCGCAGGGCGTCGCGGGCCGTCCCCACGCGCTCGAGGTCGGCCTCGACCTCCGCCAGCACGTCGGCCATCCGGGCGAACGCCTGCTCGCGGTGCTTGCGCGCCGTTTCGGCGTCGGCGGTCCGGAGCTTCGACATGTACTCCCGCCGAAGCTCGCGGGTCCGGCGCGCGGCCCACGTCAGCTCCGAGAGGCTGGCCCGGAGGGCGTCGACCCCGACCTGTTCCTCGCCCGCCTCGTGCCGGGGATCGGTCGTCCGCCGGAGCACGGCGTCGGCGAGTTCGTGGTAGAACGGGTCGACCGTCCCGAAGTCCGGCCACGCAGTCACCACGTTGTCGAGGTTGTCCGCGAGGACGTTCCCCGCCGTCCGCAGCATCGACTCCTGGGCCTCCCGCCCGGACTTCGCCCGCCCCGCCCGCGCGGCCCGCGAGAAGGCCTTGTCAACCAGCTCCTCCGACCGCGGGGTGGTCGGGAGGTCCTCGAAAATCATGCGCTCGCGTAGGCGGCGACGGGCTAAAAGCCCGTCCGTTCGCCGCCCGCCCCCATTTATAGGCTGAGCAGACGCAATACCACGGCCTTCAGGCCGTGGATACGCGCCGTCAACTTGGGAGAGAATC
>JBDGSZ010000056.1:0-11414 GCA_042217265.1 Haloferacaceae archaeon | reverse complement strand
AAGAACCCGACGGAGTCACAGGGGCGACGCCTGCGGCTAGTCGCGGTCCGCACCCCCTCTCGTGACGCCACGACGGCAGTCCCGGCCGCGGGGCCGGACGCCCGACACTTCCCGGCCTCGTCGCTCTCGCCGGCGGACCGCTCGAACCGACCGGCCCCGCCCGCTCAGAAGTCCGGCAGGTCGTCCGGCGGCTCGTAGTCCTGCTCCCAGTCGACGTACTCCTCCTGGACCACGTCACAGACCGTCTGTCCGAGTTCCGTGAGCCCGGCGTTGATAGCCGAGACGGTCGCCCACGACTGGAGGTCGGGGTGGTACCCCCGTTCCTTCCAGTCTTCGGGGATCCCCGGCGCGTGGTAGCCGATGCGCCCCGCGAAGCCGTCCCAGAAGAAGTCGTACTCGCTCACGAGGTCGAGGTCCTCGACGACGCCCCACGCCGCCTCGTCCATCGACGCGGTCGCGGCCCACTCCTCGAACGCCGCCGCCCACGCGCCTGCGGCGAGGGCGTCGGCCAGCTCGTCCCGACGGTAGTCGTCGGCGTCGCTCGCCACCTCGGCGTCCTCGTACTCGTCCGGGTCGACGGCGGGCGAGAGGTCCGGCGGGTCGGGCGTGGACACGTCGAGTGCCATACCCGTCTGTCGCCCGCCGGCGGCAAAGGCGCGACGGTCGGCGCGGCTCCGTTCGGCCTGTCGGTCCCGAGCGACGACTCCGAGGCGTGGGCACGACCCGCGGGTTCGAGAGCGCCGACCCGTTCGGGGAGGCGCTGGCCGAGGTGGTCGAGAACGACAGAGCGCCGGCGTGGGTCGTGACGGCACCGAAGAACGGGGTGAGACGCCGGAACAGGACGGGGACCGACTACTCCTCGTCTATGCCGTCCAGCTCGATGTCCTCGGCGGACTGGCCCGCCGCGTCGAGGACGTCGTCACCGACGACGATCGGACAGTCCACGCGCACCGCGAGAGCAACGGCGTCGCTCGGGCGCGCGTCGAAGACGAACCGCTCCGGTCGGCCGTTCTCGTAGCGCTCGGCGTCGATCTTCGCGTAGAAGGTGCCGTCGGCGAGGTCGTCGATCCGCACCCCGTCGACCGCGCCGCCGAACTCCGTCACCATCTCCACGAGGAGGTCGTGGGTGAGTGGCCGTTCGAACGGTTCGCCCGAGAGCGCGAGCTGGATCGCCCGTGCCTGGTCTGTCGTGATCACGATAGGCAGGTACTCGTCGCGCGCGTTCAGCACGACCGCAGGGACGTTCGACCCCTCGTCGTTGACGCCCACCCCGAGTCCCACTACCTCGGCCTCGTGTTCCATAGGTTAGAGTAGGGGGACTGGGGTTCTAAGCCTGTCCCGTCGTCTCGGCGAGCGACCCGACGGCGACGACGACGAGGAGCGCGAGCAGGCCGCCACAGAGAAAGAGCAGCCCGGGCGGGAGGCCGGTCGCCTGCGCGGCGGCCTGCGTCGCCTCCGTGCTGGCGACCCCGACGCTCCCGCCGCTCTCGCCGCCTGCCCCGGCCATTCCGAGGTCGAGCCACGCCCCGTCGCGCAGGGCGTACTCCACGACGGCGCTCGCGCCGGCCAGGGCGCCGACGGCGGCGAGCATCCCCCGGATTCGGTCGCGCAGGCGCCCCCCATCGTCGGTCGACTCGCTGCCGGCGAACATCACCAGCGGCCGGTCGGCGGGGGCGTACACCTTCATCTCGCGCCCCTTCTCGGAGTAGATGGTGTCGACGACCTCGACCAGTCCGGCGTCGCGCATCCGCCCGAGGTGGTACTGTGCGTTCTGGAGGGACGTGTCGGCCCGGTCGGCAACGCCACTGGCGCTGTCGGGCTCCTCGTGGAGCGCCGCGAGCAGCCGTCTCGCCGTCTCGGAGGAGAGCGCCGCAAGCACCTCGCCGGCCTCGTCGTCGTCCAGCCCCACGACTCGGGGGTCGGCCTCGGACGCGGCTGAGGTGTCGGGCTCGGAGGGCAGTAGCCCGCTCATACGTCTACTCTGCCGCGCCGGAACACAAGCTTTGTGCTGTCTCACGCGCCTTCGTCCGCTTCGACGACCGCGACCCGCAGGTCGTTGACGTTCGTGTCCGTCGCGCCCGAGCGCAGCGCCGCGCCGAGGTCGTCGAGACGGGTGAGCGCGTCGTTCTCGGCGAGGGCGGCGCGCGCGGTTCGCTCGTCGCCGACGGTCGTCCCGTCGACCAGCGCGCCCGCGGCGTCCGTACTTCCGTCGAGGCCGTCGGTGTCGACGGCGGCGACCGCGACGCGCGCCCCGAGGCCGGCGTCGCGCAGGTCGAGCGCCGCCGAGAGCGCGAACTCGAGGTTCGGGCCGCCGGTTCCGTCGCCCCGCACCGTCACGGTACACTCCCCGCCCGCGAGGACGACAGCGGGCGGCGCGAGCGGGTCGCCCGTCTCTGTCGTCTGGCGCGCGACCGCAGCGTGGGTGTGGGCGGCCTCGCGCGCCTCGCCGGTCACGCCCGCGGCGAGGATGGTCGTGTCGTACCCCCGGTCGCGCGCCGCCTCGCGCGCCGCCGCGAGCGCGGTGTAGCCGCTCGCGACAACGTGGTTCGTCGTCCGGGCGAACGCCTGGTCGCCCGGCTCGGCGGTCTCCTCGACCTCGCCGCGCGCGCCTCGCTCCAGCCGGTCGCGGACCGCCGCCGGCGCCTCGACGCCGTGGCGGTCGAGCGCGTCGAGGGCGTCTCCGAACGTCGTCGGGTCGGGCGCTGTCGGGCCGCTCGCCACCACCGCCGGGTCGTCTCCGACCACGTCCGAGAAGACGAGGCCGACGACCGTCGCCGGCGCGGCCGCCCGCGAGAGCCCACCCCCTTTGACCGCCGAGAGATGCCGGCGCACGGCGTTGATCGAGCCGATGTCTGCGCCCGCCGCGAGCAGGCGGTCGGTCGTCTCGCGCAGGTCCGCGAGGGAGACGCCCTCGGCGGGCGCCGCGAGGAGGGAACTGCCGCCGCCCGCGAGGACGGCCAGCACGAGCGTCTGGTCGTCCGCCGATTCGGCGAGTTGGCGGGCCCGCTCGGCGCTCTGCACGCCGCGCTCGGACGGGACCGGGTGGTCGCCGGGGAGTCGCTCGACGGGACCGGTGTCGGGGTCGGCGACGTCCGCGGGTACGACGACGGCCCCGCCGTCGATTCGGTCGCCGAGGAGGTCCTCGAGCGCAGACGCGACCGCGGCACCGGGCTTGCCGGTTCCGAGTACCAGCACCCGGTCGAACGCGGCGAGGTCGTAGCTCGCGCCGTCGACCCGCAGGCTGTCGCCGTCGAGCGAACACGACTCGGCGACGACACGCTCCGGGGTCGCGGCCTCGATTCCGGCCCGCAGACACGCGAGCGCCGTCTCCGCCGCGGGGGTCGTCGGGTCGTGGTCGAACACGCCAGGGGGGTCTTCGACAGGGGTAAAAAGCCTGCTCCAGTATGGCCGGCGATGACAGAGGAGACGGCCCGTGACGCCGGCGAGGGGAGCGTCCGGGTCGTCGGTACGGCACACGTCTCTGCCGAGAGCGTCGCGGAGGTGCGGGCGGCTATCGAGGCGGACCGCCCGGACGTGGTCGCGGTCGAACTCGACGAGGGGCGGTACGAACAGCTGAAAGGCGGGACGCCGGACGACATCGAGCCCGGCGACCTCCTGCGGGGCAACACCGTCTTCCAGTTCCTCGCGTACTGGATGCTCTCGTACGTCCAGACGCGGATGGGGGACCGCTTCGACGTCGAACCCGGCGCAGACATGTTAGCGGCGGTCGAGACGGCCGAGGAACACGACATCGACGTCGCGCTCGTCGACCGCGACATCCAGACGACGATCCAGCGGTTCTGGGCGCGGATGACGCCCGTCGAGAAGCTCCGCACCGTCTCGGGGCTCCTCTTCGGCGCGGCAGACCCCGTCGTCGTCGGCCTGACGGTCGGCCTGCTCGTCGGAGTGGTCGCGGGACCGCTCGTCGGCCTGTTCGGCGGCGCGGTCGGCGTCACCGACGCCGTCCTCGTCCGTGCGACGGGCGCGGCGCTGGGCGCCGCCGCCGTCGGTTACGGCGTTGCCCGCGTGACGATCGCGGTCGGGGGCGACGGGAGCAGCCTCGAGAACGGACTGATCGCGGGCGTAGCGGCGGCGGTGGTGACGGGCGGCCTCCTCGCGACAGTCGGGGGGCTCGACCCGCTCGTCGTCCGGTACGTCCCCAGCCTGTTCGTCCAGGTCGTCGGGAGCCTCGCGGTCGGAGCCGTCGCGGGTCTCGTCGTCGGCCCCGTCGCCGCCCTCGTCCTCGGCCTGACCGGCGCGGGTGAGGCCGACGACACCGACCTGATCGAGGATCTCGACCTCACCGACGGCGACGTTGTGACGGCGATGATGGAGGAGTTCCGACAGTTCAGCCCCGGCGGGGCCGCGGCGCTCATCGACGAGCGCGACGCGTACATCGCCCACCGGCTCGTCGAACTCCGCGCGGCGGGCGAGGACGTCGTCGCGGTCGTCGGCGCCGGCCACCGCGAGGGCGTCGAGCGCTACCTCGACGCGCCGGAGACGCTGCCGCCGTTCGACTCGCTGACGGGCACGACCAGCGGCGACCGACTGCCGTGGGGGAAGGTCGTCGGCGCGCTGGTCTCGGTCGCCTTCGTCGCCTTCTTCGTCCTCCTCGCGCTCGCGGGCGTCCGCCGCGGGTTCCTCCTTCGGCTCTTCGCCGCGTGGTTCCTGATCAACGGCGTCTTCGCGGCGGGGCTCGCCCGACTGGCGGGCGCGCGGTGGCGCTCGGCGCTCGTCGGCGGCGCCGTCGCGTGGATGACGTCGGTCAACCCGCTGCTCGCGCCGGGGTGGTTCACGGGCTACGTCGAACTCAGGCACACGCCGGTGAACGTCGGCGATATCGGTCGGCTGAACGCGCTCCTGAGCGACGAGACGCGGCCGCTCACCGAGATACTGAGCGAGATGTTCGACGTCCCCCTCTTCCGGCTGATAGTCGTCGTCGCGCTGACGAACGTCGGGAGCGTGGCCGCGAGTCTCCTCTTTGCGGCGTACGTTCTCCCGGCGATGACGGCGGACCTCGGCGGCGTCGAGGCCGTCTCGCGGCTGATGCTCGAGGGCGCGACAGAGAGCGCGCGCTGGCTCTGGGGGCGGGTCGCGTGAGCGTCGCCCGCGGCATCGAGTTCACGAGCCGCGAACTCCTCGACCTGGCCGTCGCGTGGGGCGCGCTGGGAGTCGCCTTCGCGCTCTTTTTCGCCGGCGGCGGGAACGGCCTGATCCGCCTGCTCTCGTCCGGCCCCGGAACGTTCGCGCTCGCGGTCGGCGTCAGTCTCGTCACCGCCGGCGTCGCCTTCCTGTGTCACGAACTCGGGCACAAGGTGGTCGCGACCCGCTTCGGCCGGATCGCACATTTCCGCGCGGACTACGGTATGCTGTTCGTCGCCGTGCTGAGCGCGCTCGCGGGGTTTCTGTTCGCCGCGCCCGGCGCCGTCTACCACTCGGGCCGCAACTCGACCGCGCGCGAACACGGCCTCATCGCGCTGGCCGGCCCCGCGGTCAACGTCGCTCTCGCCGTCCTGTTCGTGCCGGCCTTCCTGGTCGGCGGCGGCCTCGTCGAACTCGTCGGCGCGCGCGGCGTCGCGATCAACCTCTTTCTCGCGGCGTTCAACCTCGTCCCGTTCGGGGGGTTAGACGGAAAGACGGTCAAGCGCTGGTCGACCGTCGTCTGGGCCGGGACGTTCGTCTCGAGTGCCATCCTCACCGTCGTCGTCGTGTTCGTCCTCGGCGTCGGCCTCTGACTGGCGTCACGCGCCGCGCTCGGTGCCGAGGGCCGCGGCCGCACGGAGCGCCCCTCGCCGGTCAGCGCGCGTGGCCGTGCCCGAGGACCAGCGCCGCGGCGTTCGCGACGATCAGGACGAGAAGAACCGTCGTCTCGCCGGGGCCGAGGCCGTTCGCCACCAGCGGGAGGTACGCCAGCGGCAGCAAGACGGCAGTCCAGAACGACAGGGCCCGGAGCGGCTCGACGACGGCGTGGCGGAGGGTCGCGGCCGCCTCGCCGTCGAGGCCGGTCGTGAACGGGGACTCGTTCGTGCTCATTCGCGTTTCGACTGTCTCCCCCCGACCACATATAGCGGGGCGAGCGTTCGGCTCGTTTCGCACCCTTCACGCCGGGTCGCTCGCGGGCCCGAGACCGTTTACGACGCACCGAGCGACCCCGAGACGTTTTACGAAGGGATCTGAATCCGTCTCGGTCGTCGCCCCCCGTCCGGCGGACTTTTGCCCCGCGCCGCGGGAGGCGGGGCATGGACGAGGACTCTCTGACGTACGCCGACGCCGGCGTGGACGTGGCGGCGAGCGAGGCGGCGACGGCGGCGCTCGTCTCGACGCTCGGCGGCGCGGCCGGCGACTACGCCGGACTCGTCGACGTGGGTGACGGCTACCTCGGCTTGACGACCGACGGCGTGGGGACGAAACTGCTGGTGGCGGCGGCCGTCGACGACCACTCGACGGTCGGAATCGACTGTATCGCGATGAACGTCAACGACCTCGTCGCGGCGGGCGTCGAGCCGCTTGCGTTCGTCGACTACCTCGCCGTCGACGCGCCGGACGAGACGACGAGCGAGGAGATAGGCGAGGGGCTCGCGGCGGGCGCCGAGCGCGCGAACGTCTCGCTCGTCGGCGGGGAGACGGCCGTGATGCCCGAGGTCGTGACGGGGCTCGACCTCGCGGGCGCCGCCGTCGGCGTCGCCGGAGCGGACGACCTTCTCGACGGCACGCCCGACCCGGGCGACCGACTCGTCGGCGTCCGCTCGACCGGGATCCACTCGAACGGCCTGACGCTCGCGCGCGAGGCCGTCACCCGCGAGGGCGACTACGACGACCCGTTCCCGCCGGACCCCGAGCGCACGGTTGGCGAGGCGCTCCTCGAGCCGACGGCCATCTACACGGACCTCCTCGGCCCCGCACGCGACCACGCCAGCGCCGCTGCACACGTCACCGGCGGGGGGTGGACGAACCTCGAACGGATGGGCGACCGGCGCTACGTCGTCGAGGACGCCTTCGAGCCACAGCCGGTGTTCGACCACGTCAGGCGGCGTGGCAACGTCGCCGACGAGGAGATGTACCGCACGTTCAACATGGGCACCGGGTTCGTCCTCGCGGCGCCCGAGGGCCGGGCCGGGCGGCTCGCCGACGCCGTCGACGGACGCGTGATCGGCCGCGTCGAGGAGGGGTCGGGCGTGGCCGTCGCGGGGCTCGAACTCTAAGACCGCGCGGCCGCGATGTCCGCCTCGGTGACGATACCGACCGCCTCTCCCGCCTCCGTCACCATCACGGCCTTGTAGTAGTCGAGCAGACTGTCCACCTTCTCGACCGTCGCGTCCCGCGAGACGGTCGGAAACTGCTCGCTCATCACCTCCCGCACGGGCAGGTCGCCCACGTCGAGGTCGTCGGCCTGGGCGTGCCGGATGTCGGAGAAGCTGATCGAGCCGACGGGGATGCCCGTACTCAGGACCGGCAGCTGCGAGTAGCCCGCCTCCTCCATCTTCCGCTCGGCCTCGCGCACCGAGTCGTCGGGCGCGACGCTCGCCACCGCCTCGTTCATCAGCGCCTCGGCGCGGACGACCTTCCCTTCCGTCTCGTCGAGTGCCTCGACGATTCGCCGGAGCGTCGAGAGCCGCGGGTCGACGTCTCCTCCCTCGATCCGGGCGATCAGCGGCTGCGAGACGTCCGCCCGCTCCGCGAGTTCGCTCTGGGTCAGGTCGAGCGCCGTCCGTCGCTCTCTGAGGTCCCGCGGGGTCGGGATTTCCATGGTGAGATATAACCACTAATAATACGAAAAGGTTTCGCCGGCTACTCCGTCGGCGTCTCCTCTTCGGCGTCCTCGTCCGTCCGGTAGACCTCGACGACCGAGAGGGGGACGTCCCGGAGCGCGCTACCGATCTCGCTTTTCGCCACTCTCGTCGCGTGTTCCTCGTTGTCGACGCCGAAGACGTCGATCCGGAGAACGAGTCCGATCATCGCCGTATCCGCGACGTGGAGCGCCGCGTCGAACGGTTCGCCACAGGTCGGACAGGCCTTGCGACCCACGTCGACCTCGACGCGTTCCTTGTCTGCCTCGTTCAGGCGCCTGCCGGCCTCGCTGACGGCGACGGCGATGGCTTGGTCGATGTCTTCGACGTCGCGAACCGGCCACGCCGCCTGGAGGCCGACGGTGTAGTCTGCCATGTCGTTCCTCTCGACCCCCGACGGTTCGTAGCTTGTGGTTCGCTAGCCCCCCGACGCGACGCGGGAGAGTCAAGACCCTCGGGTCGCAGGGGCGTGCATGGACTGGTACGACCGCTTCCACAGGCTCTACACCGAGTTCGACACCGACGGACTGCGGGCGTACCGCGACCTCGTCGACCTCTTTCCCGCCGTCGACTCTCCCGTTGCCCTCGACTACTGGGAGGACGCGGAGTCGGCACTGACGGAGCGACAGAGCGCGGTCGCGTCCGCCTTCGAGGACGGCGAGGCGATGGCCGAGATCGCGGCGCTCGCGACCCGCGACGAGGCGTTCGCCGGCCTCGACCTCTACAGCCGGCACGGACGGGCGTTCGACGCCCTCGTTCTCGACGTAGACGAGACACTCCGCTCCGCCGGCGCGACCGACAACGAGATCCCCCGCGAGGTGCTTCACCTCCTCACCGAGTTCCACGAGCGAGGGGTCGCGATCGTCGTCTGTACGGGCCAGACCCTGGAGAACGTCAAGGGGTTCACCATCCAGGGACTGGGCAACGAGATTGTCCACTCGGGCGACCTCTCCGTGGTCTACGAGTCCGGAACGGGTGTGTTCACCCCCGGCCACGGCCCGGAGACCAAGCGCCTGCTCTACGAGGGGCTGGACGAGGAGATCCGGGAGATATTCGCGTCGGTCCGGACCCGCGCGTTGCCCGACGCGCCCCCGGTCGTCCGCGACGGCTGTCACCTCCAGGGCAACGAGTTCAACGTGACCCTCAAGCCCAACCACGAGGCCGGCACCGGCCGCGCCCGCGAGGTGATCGACGCCGCACTCGGCCACATCCTCGACCTCCTCGGCGCGGCCGTCACCGACGAACGGACCGGACCGACGTACGCCCGGGCGTACTACGCCGCATCTGACCCCGAGATCGAGGCGGCGCTCGCCCGCCGCGACGACCTCGCCGACCTCTCCGCCGGCGGCGTCCCCGACCCGGTCGCGGAGACGTTCGCGCGCGTCGACGTCGCCTACTACGAGGCCGACGCCGCCGAGATCTCCTCGCTCGAACTCGACAAGGCCGCGGGCGTCGAGGCCGCGCTCTCGGTTCTCGGAATCGACGACCCGTTCGTCCTCGTGATGGGCGACTCGAAGACCGACCTGCGGGTGATGGAGCGGGTCGCAGAGCGGGGAGCGGGCGTCTCCGCCGCCCCCGAACACGCCTCTGACGCCGTACTCGAACACGTCCGCGCGACCGACGACCTCGTGTTCGCGCGCGGCGCCGCCGCCGAGATGCTCCGCACGGCCCACGTGGTGAACGTCCTCGCGGGGCTAAACGGCGATCAGTCCTCGGACTCGGAACTGGGGTCGGCGTCGAACAGCTCCCCCGGCTCCGACGGCGGGTCGGACTCTCCGTCGTCCGATCCTCCCTCCTCGTCGTCCTCCGCCGACGCCGGCGACTCCGACGCCGGCGGCGCCGGCGCGGAGAACACGTAGCGGTAGCCGTCGTGGACGACGTGGAAGGTCCGCTCGCCGGGCGACTCCATCACCGCGTTGTCGGTGTCGATGGCGAAATCGACGAGATCCGCGAGCGTCTCCGCCTCCGCGACCGGGAGGGTGCGTGCGTCCTCGGGGAGCTGAACCGTGGTGATCCACTCGTCGAATTCGTCGCGGTCGTCGCGGTAGTCGAGCCACGCCGTCTCGTGTTCTGAGAGCCCCAGCGCGCCGGCGCGACGCGCGTACGCGAGTCCCACGACGTCCACGAGACAGACGAACGCGAGCAGCGGGCCCCCGAACGCCCGGAGCGGCCCCGGCTCGACCCGCCGCGTGGCCGTCACGGTGCGCGTGAACGTCTCTGCTCGCCCGTTCGACTCGACGCGGTAGATCGCCCCCTGTGGTTCGATAGTCAGGTTGTACGAGAGGCGTCGGATCGACGCTGTCCTGACCTGTCTTCTCACCGTCATATCGACGAGGACGCGTAACTCCACATCTCCGGGCGACCCGAGGCGTTCGCTCACCCTCTCTGCCTCGGCCGCCGTCCGCGAGACGTTGAGTCGGAACGGCACCCGTTCGCGGCCGCCGGACCGGAGCGTGGTCGTCACCGTCTCCGACGAGAGCGTCCGGTTCCAGTAGACGACCGTCCCGTCCTCGGTGCCGGACGAGACACTGCGGATGCGGACGCTGCGCTCGATACGGACCCGCGCCGGTACGCGTCCCCGATACCCGACCGTCGCGTTCCCGGAGAGTACCGGCATCACGGCGTCGAAGTAGACCGTGCGGTTGGTGACACGGCTCCCCGGCTCGAACCCCGTTCCGCTCGCGTCTGCCGTCACCGCCGCGCCGTGGGAGAGCGTCCCCGTGATCCGACCCGTCTGGACGGTGCGCTCGACTGTCGTCGTCTCGGGGGTGGCGTAGGCGTCGTACGTCACCCACATCCCTACCGCTGCGACGACCAGGAGAAGAGCGACGACGAGAGCGAACCGGCGGTCGAGGAGTTGACGAACCCGAAGCCACGTCTCACTCATTACGTGAACATGACAGCCGGGGGTAATTACTTGATCGGCTATCTGTAGAGACTGCGAACGGTGCGGCGGAGGCTGGTGCCGACCGACCGCGACCGTCCCTCGCGGAAGCGGACCCGGCCACTCCCGAGGAGGGAGCGACCGACGACGAACAGCGTCCCGCCGAGAACTCCTTCGACCGCGGCGCCGGCGAGCCAGGGATGGACGGCGTAGAGCGGACGTAGCACCGAGGGTGGAAGCACGCCGACGTATCGGTGCTGGACGACCCGCTGCCGGTAGCCCCCCGGCGTCGTCGGCGCGGTCACGGTGACGTTCACCCGTGTCTCCGACCGCGGTCCCAGCACCACCGTCTCGCGAGCGACTGCCGCGTCGTTCGGCGTCGAGACGAACGCCACGGTCGGCGCGAACCCGCCGTTCGCGAGCGTCACCGGCACCTCGCGGGACTCGCCGGCGACGATGCCGCCCTGCGACGCCGCCGACGGCTCGACGCTGTCGTACTCGATGGCCGTCGCGCCGCTCGACAGGACCATCGCGAGCGCCGCGACCACGAGTACGAGGCCGACACCGCCGACGACCAGCCGTGTCGCGTCGTATCCTGCGATGCGCCCGCGCGAGCGACTGTCGTCACGACCCTCCTCGGTGAGCAGTTCGTCGAGGACGAACGCGACGCCGGTCGCCGCGAGAAGCGCCGTCGCGAGCCGCTGTGAGGAGCCGCCGAGGCCGAGCGCGGACGCGAGCGCCGC
>JBDGSZ010000083.1:0-11648 GCA_042217265.1 Haloferacaceae archaeon | reverse complement strand
GCGGGGTCGTCCCCCTGCCGACCGACGTGATGGTGCGCAAGGAGATCGAGTTCGTGGGCTCCCACGGGATGCAGCCGACCCGCTACGACGAGCTCCTGGGGATGGTGACCCGCGACCGCCTCCACCCCGATCGGATCGTCTCGCGGACGGTCCCGCTCGACGACCTCAACGACCGGCTGGCGGCGATGACCGACTACGAGACGGAGGGCATCGAGGTCATCACCGAGTTCTGAGGCGGGCGGGTCGCCGACGTCGCCGGGTCAGTCGGCGATCCGGCCGGCGGCGCAGCGACGACCCGCGCCGGGTCCGGGCCGAAGCGTGATGTGCCGGGGGACCGTTCCGGGGCGCATGCCGAACTACCGGCGCCTCCAGGACCCGAACGCGGAGTACACGATGCGGGACCTCTCGGCCGAGACGATGGGGCTGTCCGCCGACCGCGGGGCCCGCGACGTCGAGATAACTGACGTCCGGACGACGGTGGTCGACGGGAACTACCCGTGGGTGCTCGTCCGCGTCTACACCGACGCGGGGGTCGTGGGGACGGGCGAGGCCTACTGGGGCGGCGGCGACGCGGAGATCGTCGAGCGAATGACGCCGTTCGTCGTCGGGGAGAACCCACTCGACGTCGACCGCCTCTACGAGCATCTCGTCCAGAAGATGTCCGGCGAGGGCTCCATCTCGGGGAAGGTCGTCTCGGCGATCTCGGGGATCGAGATCGCCCTCCACGACGCCGCGGGGAAGCTGCTGGACGTGCCCGCCTACCAGCTCCTGGGCGGGAAGTACCGCGACGCGGTCCGGATCTACTGTGACTGCCACGCGGGCGACGAGTCCGGGCCGGAGGCGAACGCCGCGGAGGCCGAGCGGGTCATCTCGGAACTTGGCTACGACGCCCTGAAGTTCGACCTCGACGTGCCATCCGGCCACGAGATCGACCGCGCGAACCGCCACATGCGCGGGCCGGAGATCGAGCACAAGGCCGAGATCGTCCGGCAGGTCTGCGAGGCCGTCGGGGACCGCGCTGACGTGGCATTCGACTGCCACTGGTCGTACACGGCCGGGAGCGCAAGGCGGCTGTTGCGCGCGGTCGAGGACCACGACGTCTGGTGGATCGAGGACCCCGTCCCGCCCGAGAACCACGACGTCCAGCGGGAGGTGACGCGGGCCGCGACGACGCCGGTCGCCGCCGGCGAGAACGTCTACCGGACCCACGGCCACCGCCACCTCGTCGAGGAGGGGGCCGTCGACGTCCTCGCGCCGGACGTGCCGAAGGTCGGCGGGATGCGCGAGACCCGGAAGATCGCGGCGCTCGCGGACCTCCACTACATCCCCCTCGCGCTCCACAACGTCGGCTCACCGGTGGCGACGATGGCGAGCGCGCACCTGGCGGCGGCGGTCCCGAACGCCCTCGCCGTGGAGTTCCACAGCTACCAGCTCGGCTGGTGGGCGGACCTCGTCGAGGAGGACGACCTCATCGTCGACGGCCGGATGGCGGTCCCCGAGGACCCCGGGCTCGGGCTGACGCTCGACCTCGACGCGGTCGAGGAACACATGGTCGAGGGCGAGACGCTCTTCGACCCCGCGTGAGCGGCGGCGCCGGTCGGCCGCCGGCACGGACCCGGGACCTCGGCGGGGGGGATCGATCGAGCGCCGACGCGGTCACTCCAGCCGGTCGGCGAGCCGAGCGAGCGCCAGGGCGGCGACGACCATCCCGACGCCGACGAGACGGACGCGGCGCGGCGCGTTCCCGCGGGGCCGAAACCGGACGGCCAGCACGCGGTCGTAGCTCCGCGCGGCGAGAGCGAGCAGTCGGTCCGGGACGGCGAGGTGGACGAGGCCGGCGATGGCGCTCGCGACCGCACCCGCGCGCAACAGCGTTGACGGTGACGGCATCGACCGTCGTTGGGCCGAGCGACTGATGTGTCTGTCCCCGGGCGGGTCGTGACCGGCGGCACCGCCGTCGGTCGTCGGTCGGAGCACCGGCATTGGACGGTGCGGGCCATCTCGGAGAACGCGGGGCGGCCCGGAGAAAGCGGCGTGCTGGAGGTGTGCCGCGCGAACGCGGCGCTGACGGGTCACGGACGGACGCCGGGACGGGGATTTGAACCCCGGATCCCGTGAGGGAACACGCTTTCCAGGCGTGCGCCTTACCACTCGGCCATCCCGGCTCGGGCCGGGGGTTGACCGCTGGAACTGTTAAGTCCTTCCTTTGGCTCGCAGGCGGGGCTCGTACCGGTACGCGACGGCGGTCACCGCGACGCCGACCAGCGCCGCCACGCCGGCCACGGCGGGGAGCGGGACGCCGAGCGGGCCGGTCGCGAGGCGGTAGCCCCCGACCAGCACGAGGAAGGTCAGGAGGCCGACCAGCCCCCACAGGAGCGCCGAGCGGCGGCGGTTCACCGGAGCGTCGCCACCGCCTCGATCTCGACGTCGGCGCCCTCAACCGGCGGCGCGGCCTCGACCGCCGAGCGGGCGGGCGGGTCTGCCTCGACGTCCTCGAAGAAGTCGGCGTACGCCCCGTTCATCGCCGCGAAGTCGTCGGCGTCCCGGAGGTAGACGGTCACCTTCAGGAGGTCGGCGGCGCCGGCGCCCTCGCTCTCCACGATGGCGAGGACGTTCGCGAGCGCCCGCTCGGTCTGGGTCGCGACGTCGGCGTCGGCGAGGAGGTCGCCGTCCGGGGTGAGCGGCACCTGGCCGGCGGTGAAGAGCAGGTCCTCCGTCGTCGTCGCCTGGCTGTACGCCCCGACCGCGGCGGGGGCGTCGTCGGTGGACACGATCTCGCGCATGGCCGCCCGTGTGACGGCCGGCGGCATAAGCCCGGGGTTAGAGCAGTTCGCCGTAGCCGTAGGTCAGCACGTCGACCTCGTAGCCGTTCGTCTCCAGGGCGTCGAGCAACTGCTCGACGTGTTCGGGGCCGCGGGTCTCCAGTTCGAGCTCCACGCGGGCGTCGCGCATCGCCACGTCGCGGGAGGTGCGGTCGTGGTGGAACGCGTAGATGTTCGCCTCCTGCTCGGCGATGACGGTGCTGAGGTCGACCAGCGCCCCCGGGCGGTCCTTGAGGACGGTCTCGATCTTCAGGTACCGGCCGGTCGCGATGAGGCCACGGACCACGACCGTCGTGAGCACGTTGAGGTCGATGTTCCCCCCACAGAGCGCCGGGACGATCACCTCGCCCTCGCCGTAGTCGAACTTCCCCTCGAGGAGGGCGGCGAGCGCCACCGCGCCGGCGCCCTCGACGAGCGCCTTCTCGCGCTCGAGCAGCCGGGTGAGCGCGACGGCGATCTCCTCGTCGTCGACCTCGACCACCTCGTCGACCCGCTCGCGGATGACGTCGAACGTCCGGTCGCCGATGCGCCGTGTGGCGATGCCGTCGGCGATGGTCTCGACCTCGTCGCGCTCGTAGATCTCCCCCTCGCGGAGCGACCGCGCGGCGCTCGCCGCCCCCTCGGCCTGGACGCCGACGACCCGCGCGTCGGGGACCAGCCCCTTCACCGCGGTCGCGACCCCGGCGATGAGGCCGCCGCCGCCGATGGGCACGATCACCGTGTCCAGTTCCGGACACTCCTCGACGACCTCCAGCCCGATGGTGCCCTGACCGGCCATCACGGTCTCGTCGTCGAAGGCGTGGACGTACGTGCGCCCCTCCCGCTCCTCGATCTCGTGAGCGTGGGCCTGCGCCTCGGCGTAATCCTCGCCGTGGAGGACGACCCGACCGCCGTACCCCTCGGTGGCCTGGATCTTCGAGATGGGCGCCGGTTCGGGCATCACGATGGTCGCGTCCACGCCCTCCCGGGTGGCGGCCAGCGCGACCCCCTGCGCGTGGTTGCCCGCGCTCGCGGTCACCACGCCGGCCTCGCGCTGCTCGGGCGAGAGCGTCGCGATGCGGTTGAGCGCCCCGCGGATCTTGAACGCCCCGGTGCGCTGGAAGTTTTCGAGCTTCAGGTGGACCTCCGCCCCGGTGTGCTCGGAGAACGCGGGGGAGTACTCCAGGGGCGTCCGCCGAGCCACGCGCTCGACGCGCTCCCGGGCCTCGCGCACGTCCGACAGGGAGAGCATATCCCGACACCGGCGGCCACCCTGTTAACCGTTTACGTCCCGTCACGCCGGTCCGGCGGCTGGACGGCCGAAAACGGGGGAGGAATGGGGGGAAATGCACGCGTCGTCGTGCGGTTGGAACGAGAACCGGCGGGAACATAAACGCCGGCCAAGCGCGGTGAAAGTGAAACTGGCGGACTGCGGCGTGATGAGACGCGCGTCGGACGCCGTCGCGGACGGGTTCCGTCGTCCGTACTCGTCGTGGGACGGTTCGACGCCGGGGGGCGCCCGCGCTCGGCCGGCGTCCGGCACTCGCAGGTCCGGAGACCGTCGCTCCCGCTCGGCCGGCGTCCGGCACCCGCACCTCCGTCCGGCCGTCGCCGGATTCCGGACGGGCGGCCACCGGTCATCGGGGCCGGTCAGTCCATCGGGCGAACGGCGACGCCGGCCCGGTCGACGTAGGCCCGGACGCGTTCCGCGAGGGAACCGTCGCCGGGCCACGCGCCGTCGGACCCGGTCGCGACCCCGTCGACGCCGAGCGCCACCGGGTCGCCGACGTACGTCCCGACGGCGCCGCCGTCGGCGCGGGGGAGGTCGACCCGGACGTAGAGGCCCTCGCCGACGCCCTCGTAGCGGTCGAGCGTCGCGACCTCGTCGGTGCGGAGGAGGCGGCCGGCGGCCTCGCCGCCCGGCAGGAGGGTCGGGTACGTCCCGTCGGCGACGTGGAGGCCGTCGACGCGGGCGCCCCTGAGGAAGGCGTAGGAGTCGAGCAGCGAGTCGACGGTCGCCGGGTCGGTCAGCGTACCGTACACGAAGAGGTCCACGGGTGCGGCGCCGTCGCTACCGGTCCTCCAGCGCGACGAAGTCCCGGTCCTCGGGGCCGACGTACCGGGACCGGGGACGGATGAGGCGGTTGTCCTCCCACTGTTCGAGGACGTGTGCGATCCAGCCGCCGGCGCGGCTGACCGCGAAGATGGGGGTGTAGACGTCGATGGGGATGCCCATCTGGTAGTACATCGACGCCGAGTAGAAGTCGACGTTCGGGGCGAGGCCCTTCTCCTCGGCCATGAACTCCTCGATGGCGCGGGAGTACTCCACCCACTTCTGCTCGCCCGTCTCGTCGGCCAGGGCCTGTGACCGCTCGCCGAGGATGCGCGCCCGTGGGTCCTTGACGTCGTAGACGCGGTGGCCGAAGCCGGCGACGCGCCGGCCCTCGGCGAGCGCGTCCCGCACCCACCTGACCGGGTCCTTGTCGCTCTCGTCGACCTCGAGGAGCATCCGCATCACGTTCTGGTTGGCCCCGCCGTGGAGCGCCCCGGAGAGGGTGCCGACGGCGCTCGTGACCGAGGCGTGGAGGTCCGCGAGCGTCGAGGCGGTCACCATCGCGGAGAACGTCGAGGCGTTGATGCCGTGATCGGCGTGGAGGACGAGCGCCATGTCGAAGGTGTCGGCGGTGACCTCGTCGGGCTCCTCGTCGTTGAGCATGTAGAGGAAGTTCGCGGCGTGGCCCAGGTCGGTGCGGGGTTCGACGGGCTCTTTCCCCTCCCGGAGCCGGTGAAAGGCCGCCAGCGCCGTCGGGAGCTTCGCCGTGATGCGGCGGCCCTTCCTGACGTTCGCCGGCAGGTCGTCGGTCCCCGCGTCGGCGTCGGGGTCGGTCGCGGAGAGCATCGATGCGGTCGTCCGGAGGACGGCCATCGGGTTCTCGTCGGCCTCCGCGAGCCCCCGGAGCGTCCCGAGCACGTTCTCCGGGAGGTCCCGGTCGGCGGCCATCGCCTCCCGGAACGAGTCGAGCAGCGCCGCGGTCGGGAGTTCCCCGTGCCAGAGGAGGTAGAGGACCTCCTCGTAGCTCGCGCCGCGGGCGAGGTCGTCGATGTCGTAGCCGCGGTAGACCAGGCGACCCTCCTCGCCGTCGATGTAACTCAGCTCCGACTCGGCGACGAGGACGCCCTCGAGCCCCTGTTTCAGCTCGTCCGACATGGGATGCCGGTTTCCGACGGGCCGAAAAAAGCGTTGCCGTTCCGGGTGCCCGCCAACCCTTTTGACCGGGCGCGCGGAGAGGTGGGTATGGACCCCGGGGACGTGGGTTACGAGCCCGTCGGCGTGAAGACGGTCCTCGTCGAGATGAAAGACACCGCCGAGCTGCTGGTCGACCTGGCGTACTCGGCGGTGCTCCTCGGGAGCCCGGACGTCGCGCGGGAGGTGCTCGAACTCGAGGAACGGATGGACATCCTCCAGCTCCAGGCCCGGATGAGCCTCCTCATGGCGGCGCGCAACCCCGAGGACGCCGAGCAGCTCGCGCCCGTCCTCGGCGTCGTGGGCGCCACCGAGAAGATGAGCGACGCCGCGGGGGACATCGCCAAGGTGGTGCTCGGGGAGGTCGGCCTCCCGGACGCGCTCCGGGGCGCGCTGCCCGAGGCGGTAGAGACGCTCGTCCGGGGCGAGGTGAGCGCGGACTCGGCGTACGCGGGGCGCACCCTCGGCGACATCAACCTGGAGACGGAGACGGGCGTCCGGGTCATCGCCATCCGACGGGCCGGCGAGTGGGTCCCCAACCCCGACCGGGACACCCGCCTGGAGGCCGACGACGTCGTCCTCCTCCGGGGGCCCGAGGACTACGTCGCCGAGGTCTACGAGCGGGTCACCGGCGCGGCGTACGAGCCCCCGGCGGTCCCGGATCCGACCATCGAGGACCTCGAACGCGCGGTCGACTCCATCGTCCTGATGAAGAACATGTCGGAACTCGCCGTCGACCTGGCCTACGGCGCGGTGCTGTTCGACAGCGAACCCGTCGCCGAGGAGGTGTCTGGGCTGGAGGCGGAGGTCGACGCCCTAAAGTCCCGGTTCGAGGCGTGGGCGCTCCGGGCGGCGGGGGACGTCGAGGATCCCGTCTCGCTCCGGGGGCTGATCCAGGTGGCGGCCGCCACGGAGGTCATCAGCGACGCCGCCCTCGAGATCAGCGAGGGGGTCCTCCGGGGGCTGGACGCCCACCCCGTCGTCGCCGCGGCCGTCGAGGAGTCCGACGAGATCATCGTCCGCATGGTGGTCGCCCCCGACTGCGCGCTGGCCGACGAGACCCTCGGCGACCGCGAGGTGCGCACGGAGACGGGGATGCGCGTCATCGCCGTCCGCCGCCCGGGCAACGACTGGGTCGTCTCGCCCGGGCCGACGACGGAACTCCACGTCGGCGACGTCATCGTCGCCAAGGGGACCCGCGCCGGCGCCGAGCGGCTCGGCGCCCTGGTCGGCGACGACCGGTCGTTCGACTAGTCGGCCGACCGCACGAGCCGGTAGGCCGAGACGAGCGTCAGGAGCGTCGTCACCAGCGCGGCCGTCGCGGACGCGAGAACGGCCGCGAGCAGCAGGAACCAGCCGCCGACGCCGAGTACCGGGAACGACCGGGTGCCGCCGACCGGCCCGAGCAGTTCCAGCACCCGGACGAGGTAAGTCAGGGCGGCCAGCCCGACGCCGACGGCGACGCCGATCGCGGCGTTGCGCCGGACGTTCAGCGCCCGGGCGAACTCGACGACGGGCGGCCGGTCGGGGACGTCCTCGCTCACGGGCGACGGTTGGGCGGGCCGACACATAGCCCCGTCGTTGCGGGACGGGCGGGGGGAGTGCCGGCAGACCGCGTGGGAACCGAATCGCTGAAGACACGCCCCGCCCTTCGACGAACAATGATTTCCGTCGGGACCGCCAGCGCCGCCCCGGGCGAGGTCGATACGGGGCGGCTGGAGGCGGGCGAAGCCCGGGACGGCTCGACCGTGGGGCTGCCCGTGGCCGTCGTCAACGGCGCCGGCGGCGGCGAGACGCTCTACCTGCAGGCGGCCAGCGACGGCGACGAACTGAACGGGGTCGGGGTGATCCAGCGCGTCGTCCCCCGCATCGACCCCGCCGAACTCGACGGGGCGGTGGTCGCCGTCGCCGTCGCCAACTACTACGCGTTCCTCGTCGCGGAGCACCGCAACCCCATCGACGACACGAAGCTGAACCGGGCCTACCCGGGCGACCCCGAGGGGACCGCCAGCGAGCGCATGGCGGCCGCGACCTACGGGGCCGCCTGCGACGCCGACTACGTCCTCGACCTCCACCAGGGCTCGACCAGCCGGATGATCGACGAGGTCCGGGTGCGGTGTGGGTCCCGACACCGCCTCCACCGAGAGTGCCTGCGCCTCGCGAAGACCTTCGACTGCGGCCACATCCTCGATCAGAAGGGACCAGACGGGCAGCTCGCGCGGATCGCCCCCGACGACGGCATCCCCGCCGTCGACCCCGAGCTCGGCGGATCGGTCGGCTGGGACGAGGCGAGCATCCGCCGGGGCGTCGAGGGCGTGTTCAACGTCCTCCGGGGCTACGGCTTCCTCGACGGTGACGCCGAACCCGAGACCCAGACGCGTGCCACCGGCTTCGACCAGTACGGCTCCCCGACCGGGGGGCTCGTCCGGTTCCGGTCGGAACTCGGCGAACGGGTCGAGGCCGGCGACCCGCTGTTCGAGGTGACGGACTTCTTCGGCTCGCTCGAGGCCCGGGTCACCGCCGACTCCGACGGCGTGTTCTGGCGCGCCCGGCGGCTCCCCCACGTCGCCGCCGGGGAGTACGTCTGCTCGGTCGGCACCAACGTGGACGCCTACTGATGCGCCGTCTGGCCTGTCCCGGCTGCGGCCGGACCGTCGACGACCGGTGGCGCTGTCCGTGTGGCGCCCCGCTCTCCTTCGCCGACCCGCCGCGCCCGGCCGGCCCGCCGGAGGCGCTCGCCCGCGACCGGGGGCTGTGGGCCTTCGAGGAGTTCCTGCCCGTCCCCTTCTCGTCGCGCGCGACCCTCGGGGAGGGGTTCACGCCGCTGGTCGACGCGCCGACCCACGACGCCCGGTTCAAACTGGAGTACGTCTTCCCGACGGGGTCGTTCAAGGACCGCGGCGCGACGGCCACGGTCGCCCGCGCGCTGGCGTGCGGCGCCGACCGGGTGGTGGACGACTCCTCGGGCAACGCCGGCGCCGCGCTTGCGACCTACGCCGCCCGCGCCGGCCTGGACGCGCGGCTCTACGTCCCCGCCGACGCCAAGGCGGCGAAGCTCCGGGCCATCGAGCGGGCGGGGGCGACGCCCGTCCGAGTCGAGGGCGCCCGCGAGGACATCACCGCGGCCTGCGTCGAGGCCGTTGAGGCCGGCGAGGGCTGGTACGCAAGCCACGCCTGGCGGCCGTCCTTCCTCGCCGGCACCGCGACGTTCGCCTTCGAGGTGGCCGCGGCGGACGGCTGGTCGGTCCCCGACGCCGTGGTGACGCCGCTCGGCCACGGCACGCTCTTCCTCGGCGCCTACCGGGGGTTCCGGGCGCTCCGCGAGGCCGGTTGGACCGACCGCGTGCCCCGCCTCTACGGCGTCCAGGCACGCGGCTACGCACCCGTCGTCGCCGACCTCCACGGCGAGGCGGCCGCCGCGGGCGACAACGCCGCCGCTGACGGAGTGCGGATCCGCGAACCCGCCCGGCGCGAGGAGATACTGACCGCCGTCGGGGAGACCGGCGGCGACGTCGTCGCGCTCGACGGGGCGACGACCGAGGCGGAACTCGACCGGCTCCATCGCGCGGGCCTCTACGTCGAGCCGACCTGCGCGCTCGCGCCCGCCGGGCTGGACGCGTTCCGCGAGCGGGGCGCCATCGCGCCCGACGAGGACGTGGTGGTGGCACTGACGGGGAGCGGGCTGAAGACGGAGTCGTAGCCCCCGCCCGCCCCGTCTACCGCTCGGGGTGGGTCGGCACGTCGAACCCGCCCCGCACGAGCGGCTTCGCCAGGTGGCGGCGGGCGCAGGGCGGCACCTCGTACCAGCCCCGTTCCAGGTCGCGGTCGAGTTCGCGCTCGGCCTTCCCGGGCGCCGCCGTCCCGCAGTCCCGGCACCGGTAGCCCTGGTCGCACCCGGCGGAGGCCATCGACCGCCCGCAGTCGGGGCAGTCGGGGGTGACGCGCTCGGTCCGGACCAGCGAGCGGACGGCGAACTTCTCCAGTTTCAACGTCCCGTCGGCCACCTCGCCGCAGGCGGTCACCTCGTCACCCTGGCGGAGCGCGCGCACCCGGTCGCGGAACCGCTTGGTCGGCTCGAAGGCGACGGCCGGGAGGCGGTCGTCGCCGTCCGCCAGGGCGAGGAAGACGTGGCCGCCCTCGCGGGTCTCCGGGGCCGTGGCGACGGTGGCGTCGACGCGGTACGAGCGGCCGTCGCGGACCGCGCCGAGGGCGGCGTCCCGCAGGTGGGCGTCGGTCCCCTGGTTGGTGACGAAGGTGGCGGCCCGCTCGACGGGTTCGGCGTCGACGGCCGCGGCGACCCGCTCGACCGTCGCGCGGTCGTCGCCGCGGATCCCGTGGAGGATGGGCCCGGGGGCGGCCGGGACGCAGACCGCCTCGCCCTCGCCGCGGTCGACGGTGTCCCACGCGGCCGGATAGCCGGCGTCGGCCGCCTCGAACACCGAGGCCTCGTCGACCTCGCGCGGCGTCCCACACCGCTCGAAGGCGCGGTAGGAGATGCGCTCGTAGGTCCACTCCTCGAAGGCCGCCCACGCCCCGACGGCGGCGAGGGCGCCGATCCGCCCGCGGCCGCCCGCCCACCCGCGATGCCGGTAGCCGGCCCGCTCGGCGAGCGCGACGGCGTCGTCGACGGCGTGGTGGTCGCGGACCGCTGCGCGGGCGAACGCCGCGACCGCGTCCGGGACGTCGAGGGGGTCGCCGGGGGCGACGACGACGCCGGGGCTGGTACGGTCGTCGGCCGTCTCGGCGTACGCCGCGACCGCGGCCGCGGCGACGTCGAGCGCCGTCCGGGGGTCGCAGTCGGCGTGAAGCGCCAGCGCGGCGTTGCCGCGGGTCTTGTGCTCGACGGCGGGGTTCAGCCTGACGAGGAGGCGGCGCTCGACGCGCGATGTGGCGGCGAGGCGGTCGGCGACCAGCGCGGCGAGGTACGTCGTACACATCCCCCGCTCGCGGGAGTCGGTGTCGTCGATGGCGACGACGGTCACGTCGGGCGGTTGGCCGCCGGCGAGTATACCCCTTTCGCGTCGGAGGCCCGCATATAAACCTGCCGGGATCGACGTCCGAGACCGGAAGACGGCGCCGATACGGTCGTCACAACGCATATATAATGGGAGCGGCGTATCTACCCGTATGTCCCGGTCCGCACTGGTCGGCAACGTCACCGCGATGCTCGAGGACGCGGGGTTCGTGGTGAGCGACCGGTGTGCGCTCCGGCCCAAGAGCTTCGACGTCGCGGCGCGGCGCGGCGAGGACCTGCTGCTCGTGAAGATCCTGGGGAACGTCGACGCGGTAGACGCCGAGACGGGCGCGGAGATGCGCCGCCTGGGCACCTACCTCGACGCGACGCCCATCGTCGTCGGCCTCCGGACCCGCGACGAGGACCTCAAGCCGGAGGTGGTGTACTTCCGGCACGGCGTCCCGGTCCTCCACCCGGATACGGCCTACGACCTGGTCGTCGAGAACGTCCCGCCGCTCATCTACGCGGCCCCCGGCGGCCTCTACGTCAACATCGACGGCGACCTGCTCGCCGACGAGCGGGAGGAGCGCGGCTGGAGCCTCGGCCGCCTCGCGACCGAACTCGGCGTCTCGCGGCGCACCGTCTCGAA
>JBDGSZ010000113.1:1232-11714 GCA_042217265.1 Haloferacaceae archaeon | reverse complement strand
CGACACGGCTGCGCCTGGGGCCGGAGCGGGAAATGTCCTCGCGGGGCTGGCTCGCGTCAGTCGCCCCGGCCGGTCTCGGTCGCGTTCAGCCCCGTCCACTTCGGTACGTCGACCTGGCGCGGCCCGCGGGCGTACGACCACTCGAAGCGCCGGGCCGGCCGCTCTGCGCCCGCGAGCACGTACTCGGCCACGAGTTCGACGACGACCCCGTCCTCGGTAACGAGCGCCCGCACCCGGTAGGACTCGACGTCACCCTCGACCGTCGGCGGGGCGCCGACGCCGACGACGCGGTAGACTCGCTCCCCGTCGCGTTCCTCGACGCCGGCCACCCGCGTCTCCGGCGCCGCGAGCCACCGTCTCACACCCTCGGCGCCGAGCGCGTCCGGGTCGACACGCGCCGGCCCCGTCTCCGTGGGTCCGATCTCCCGGAGACTGACCGTCCCGTTTCGCTCGGTTCCGACGACGCGCCAGGTGCCGTCGCCGTACACCGTCGCCTCTCTCGTCACCTCCTCGCCGCGCTCGACGCGCACGGCCGCGGCGTAGCGTCCCTCTTCGACCCGCAGGTCGACGTCTCGCGCGACCGTCTCGGCGTCCGGCCCGGTCCGCTCGAAGTCCACCCAGACGCCGTACGACTCCGGCCGTGCCCGCTCGTGGGCCGCCGCGAGCGCCGCGAGGTCGGTCACGCCGCTCCGGCCGAGCCCCGGCACCGCGGCGCCCGGCGCCCCCGTCGGCTTCGGGATCGACCGCTCGGACGCCGGGGCGTCGCTGGTCACTCCGGCCGTGTCGGCGCCGGCAGTGCCGTCGCCGACGGCGGCACCGGCGAGGCCGAGGGCGACGACCCCGGCGACGACGACGACGACCGCGACGGGGGTCCCCCACGCCCGCGCGGCCCTCGTGGCGCGGCGCGCGAGCGGCGGCCGGAGGTCGCCGAGGGGCGCGCCGAGATGCCGGGTCGCGATCCGGTCGGCGTCGCGCCGCGCGACGCGGTAGAGCAGGGCGTCACACACGGCGTCGGCGTCCAGCACGCGGTCGGCGTCGGCGTCGGGCACGGTCGAGAGCCGGCGCTCGTGGCCCGCCCGTCGGACGCGGACGGTCGTCCCGCCGCGTTCGACCGTGTGGCCGGCGGCGGCCCAGCAGTCCGCGACCACGGCCGCCTGCGTCGCCGCGTCGAGCCGTCGGACGTGCGTCGCGACGAGTGCCCGGTCGACCACGCCCGGCGTCCGGCCCGCGCGGTCAAAACTCTTCCTCGGCCGCTCGCACGCGCTCGAACGCCGCCAGCGGCGCGGCGAGGACGAACCGGAACTCGCCGTCGTAGGAGCCGGGGTCGCCGCCGAGGAGGTTCAGCCGCCGGGCCTGGCGCGCGACGAGTTCGCGCCGGAGGCCGTCGAGCGTCGTGTCGGGGCCGTCGAGTCGGCCCCCGTCTGTCGTCGCCAGCAGGAGGTAGTCGACGCCGTCGAGCCGCTCGGTGAGGTGGGCGAACCGTGCGCCGTCGTCTGTCTCTGCCGGCGCGTACGCGAACAGGAGACGAGCCCCGACGAGCGCGCCGGGTGCGCTCCCGTCCGAGAGGTCGATCTCCCGCCCGGCGAGGCGGTCGTCGGTCGTCACGCCGAAGACGTACGCCCGTCGGCCGCTCGGGAGGCGGCCGGCGGCCGCGCGCAGGCGCTCGAGTTCGCCGCCGAACAGCGCCCGAAACCTGTCGTCGTCGAGTCGCGCGAGGTCGGCGCCGACGACGGTCGCCTCGCGTTCGTCCTCGTCGAGGAGGGCGGCGGTCGCGGGCGCGAGGCCGACGTCCGCGATGTCGGCCTCGGCCACCTCGACCCCGACGTTCGACAGGCTCGGCTCGTCCCTCTCGGCCATCGGTCTCTGACTCGGGTCGCGCCGGATTACGTCTTCTGGCCGTCGGTCTCAGTCTCCGCCGTGTGGCGCGACCCGGTCGGCGGCGCCGGACGGCGGCTCCAGCCCCGCGACCGCGTCGTGGAGGTTCACGAGGTAGCTGCCGGGACCGCGGTAGTCCCACTCGGCCGCGGCTTCTCCCGCGAGACCGAAGGCGAGACTCGCCGCGACCGCCGCCTCGCCGCGGTCCTCTATCGCGCCCGCGAACGCCGCGCAGGTCCCGCCGAGCATACAGCCGGTGCCGACGGCCTCGCCCATCGCCGGGTGGCCGGCGTCGACCTCGTACACGTCGCCGTCGGGGGTCGCGACGACGTCGGCCGCGCCGCTGGCGACGACCGCCGCGCCCGTCTCCCGGGCGAGCGCGGCCGCGTGGTCGCCGGCGTCGGCGTGGTCGCCGACCGACTCGACGCCGCGGACCGCGCCCTCGGCGCCCGCGAGCGCGGCGATCTCGCCCCTGTTTGCCTTCACGACGGCGACGTCGAGATCCGAGAGCAGGCGCGCGGCGGTCTCGGAGCGGACGCTCGTCGCGCCCGCGCCCACGGGGTCGACGACGACCGGAACGCCGTGGTCGTTCGCGGACTCGCCGGTCGCGACCATCGTCTCGACGCCGTCCTCGCTCACGTCGCCGGTGTTGAGAAGCAGGCCCTGTGCCCCGGCGACCATCTCGACCGCGTCCCGGCGGTCGTCGGACATCACCGGCAGCGCCCCCCACTCGAGGATGACGTTCGCCACGTCACGGACGGTGACGTTGTTGGTGATAGCGTTCACGAGCGGCGTCGCCTCGTCGACGGTCGCGAGCGCCTCGTCGACGTCGATCATCGGGTCAACCCAGTCATACCACGGCGTCGTGGGGGCGCGTTCATATGGATTCCGAACCCCCCCGACTTTTGCCCGCCGGCGACGAACGGTCGCCTGTAATGAACGATCAGACCGGCAGCGTCGACACGGACCTGCTCATCACCGTCTCCGGGTCGCCCGGTAGCGGCGTCACGACGCTGTGCAAGGGGCTGGCGGACGCGCTCGACTGCGGCTACGCCTCTGGGGGCGAGGTGTTCCGGCGGATCGCGGACGACCGGGGGATGAGCCTGCGCGAACTGACCGCGGAGGCGAGTTCCTCCGAAGAGATCGACCGCGAACTGGACCGCCGGCTCCAGCGGATCGCGAACGAGTGGGGCGAGGCAGACAAGGCGTTCGTCCTCGAGTCGCGGCTCGCGGGCTGGCTCGCGGGCGACGACGCGGACCTGCGGATCTGGCTCGACGCCCCCGAGGAGGTGCGGGTCGAGCGCACGGCCGACCGCGAGGAACTCGCCGCCGAGATGCGGGTGCGAGAGGTGCTGGACCAGAGCCGCTACGCCTCGCGGTACGGTATCGACCTCTCGGACCGCTCTATCTACGACCTGACGCTCAACACCGCGCGGTGGTCGCCCGAGGGCACGCTCTCGGTGGTGCTCACGGCAGTCGAGACCTACGACCCGACGGTCGACGAGGGGACCACGCCGACTCCGTCTCTCGACGTCTGAATGCCCGAGTCCGAGGACGAGGAGGCACAGACCCGGCTGCGCGAACGCGGCGGCTCCGAGCGCTCGGCGTGGTACGACGACGGCCGGACGGGCGACCCCCGGCCGTGGGAGGTGGCGCTCCGCGAGACCGAGACTCCTTCGATCCGCGAGTACCTGCGGGTCGCCCGCGACGAGGGGGCGACGACCCGTGCGCTCGCCGTCATCACCCTCGTCATCGCCGTCCTCATCGTCATCCCCGCGGCGCTGGTCGCCGGGATACTCACCCTGTTTGCGTTCTCGGTCGTCGAGCGGCCGGTGGCGGTCTGGGCCCTCCTGACCGGCGTCGTCCTCGTCCTCCTCGTGGCGTGGCTGGAGACGGGCAGCGGCGTGTAGCGCGACGCCCGCCGCCCGGTCATCCCGCGGGGCCGGTGTCGCGCACCACCGGGCGGCGCGCCAGTTCGACCGACGCGGCGAACCCTCGCGCGAGGAGGTGGCCCGCCACGAGCGTTCCGTACAGCACGACCGGCGGGCCGACCACGAGACTCGGGGCGATTCCGAACAGGCCCAGGACCCAGACGCTCGCGACCACCGCCGCGCCGACCACGGCCGCGGGAATCCACGCGACGAGGTAGTCCCGCGACGTGAGCGCGCGCCAGATCCGCCGGCCCGCGAGCCCGCCGACGACGCTCGCGTCGACCGCGTAGGACGCGAGGACTGCCGGCAGGACGTACGCGAGAAGGAGCGAGACGGCGGCGAGCGCGACCCGGCCGGGCGTCCCGAGCGCGACGTCGACGAACGGGAGCGAGGCGACGACGAACGGCGCGAGCGGCACGGCGGCGTAGGCGGTCACGAGGCTGAGTGCGGTCAGCCCCTCGACGAACAGCCCGCCGATGTCGGCGTTGCGCGGAGGGGCCGCGTCGCCGTAGGCCACGTCGCGGAGCAGGCGCACGAGATAGCCCACGTAGATAGGGGCCGTGACGAGAAGCGGGATGCTGGCGACCATGACGAGCGTTCCCAGGATCCGGCGCCCCCGGCGCTCGCCGGCGAACGGGAACGCGAGCGCCTCGCGGAGCATGGTCGGCGGTCACGACCGCCCCCGAAAACCCCTTTCTTTCCCGGCCGGCAGTAGATTTATACTCGCGCCCTCGGCGGACCGTCTATGTCACCCGAGACGGTCGGTTTCGTCGGAACCGGGATCATGGGCCAGCCGATGGCCGAGAACGTCCTCGACGCCGGCTACGACGTGGTCGCGTACAACCGCTCGCCGGAGCCGGTCGAGGAACTCGCCGCACAGGGCGCGACCGCGGCCGACTCGGCCGCGGGGGTCGCGGAGTCCGCGGACGTCGTGATCACCGTCCTGCCGGACACCGACGCGGTCGAGTCGGTGCTGTACGACGATGGTTTGCTCGCCGCGCTGGGGAGCGGGCAGGTGTACGTCGACATGTCGACGATCGCGCCCGGGCCGACCGAGCGGTTCGCCGCGGACGTGGCCGAGCAGGGCGCGGCGATGCTGGACGCGCCGATCAGCGGCGGCGAGGGCGGTGCGGTCGAGGGGTCGCTCTCGATCATGGTGGGGGGCGACGCCGACGTACTGGACGAGGTGCGGGGTCTCCTCGGGGTGATGGGCGAGACGATCACGCACACGGGCCCGTCGGGCGCGGGGCAGGTGACGAAGGCGTGCAACCAGATCGTGGTGGCGTGTACCCACCAGGCGGTGTCGGAGGCGCTCCTTCTCGCGCACCGGGCCGGCGCGGACCTGGAGGCGGTCGTCTCGGCCATCAGCGGCGGGGCGGCGGGCTGTTGGTCGCTGCGCGAGCGCGCGCCGGACGTCATCCGTGGGAACTTCGAGCCGGGATTTTTCTGCTCGTACCAGTACAAGGACCTGCGGATCGCGACGGAGGCCGGCGAGGAGTTCGGGGTGCCGATGCCGGAGACGCAGGTGGCCCACGAGATGTACAAGGCGATGGAGGAGATGGGCAACGGGCGGGACGACCACGCCGCGGTGATCCAGGTGATCGAGACGATGGCCGACGACGAAGCGCGGATCTGACCGCTCCGTACAGTATATATTTCCCTGGAGATAGTGATGAACAAAGATTGAGAACAAGGGCTTTAGCCCCTCGGCCCCGAAATTCGGTATGCACGATATCCCGCGCAAGGCCCTCCTCCACTGTCCCGCGTGCGGGCACGAGAGCCCGCCCGACGGCGACTGGCGCGTCCGTGCCCACCACGGGCACGACCGGCTGGACTGTCCCGACTGCTACGAGACTATCACCGTCCGGGGCGTGCCCGGGCTGGTCGCCTGACCTCCTGGGTATCGACACCGCGCCGCTCTCGCCCGCGAACGGCCCGGACGCGACCCGCCGGCGACCCCAGTTACGCGTCCGGTTCGCTGCCGCGCTGCCGTCCGTGACGACCCGCCCGGTCCGGCCGACACCCCCGTTCGGCCGGGTGGACGCGCTCGCTCGCGGCCGAGAGGCCCGGGTCGAGCGCCGTACGCGCCTCGTGACCGTCGACCGGGTCTCCCGGCCCGATTCCCGGGGTCTGGGAGTCACCCCCGCGGCTTTTCTCACGTGCGCGCTCAGTGCCTCCGTGGCGCACCCACACGGCGCGTTGCTGGGACACGAGATGAGCGACGAGGCGGTCGACGCGTTTCTGACCGAGCAGGGGGTCGGCGTCCTCTCGCTCGCGGCAGACGGCGAGCCGTACGGCCTGCCGCTCTCGTTCGGCTACGACGGCGCCCGGTGTTACGTTCTCTTCGCCGGCCGCTCGACGGAGGGTCGGAAGGTCCGGTTCGCGGAGGCGACGACCACGGCGAGTCTCCTCGCGTTCGAGGTCGCCGGCGACGCCGAGTGGCGCTCGGTCGCCGTCGACGGGCCGTTCGAGCGGATCACCGCCGACGAGTGGGACGAGGCCCGCGAGGCGATGCTCGACAACGCCTACCGCCCGGACCTCCTCGTCGACGTCGACGTCCGGTCTGACCCGCGGGTCTGGGCGCTCGACGTGCGAGAGCGCGCCGGCAGACAGATGCCGGCCGCCGAGCCGTAGTCCTCGTCCGGCCGCCCGGTCCGGGTCTCGCCGCCTCGCTGCCGGAGGCGACGCGTTCCGAACGAGGCCGAGGCCGGGACGGGGACGACGTAGGGCGGTGTCGCGGGCGACCGAGCGTCGACGAGCGCCCCGCTCGGTCCCACCGGCACGTATATCGGCGCGGTGATCCAACGCCGAGCCGACATGGCTGCCGTCGCCTGCGAGGAGGTGACCCGGGAGTACGGGGGCGGGTCCGGGCGACTCCGCGGCGGCGCGCGCCCGACGGTGCGGGCGCTCGCGGACGTCTCGCTCGCCGTCGACCGCGGCGAGTTCGTCGGCGTCGCCGGACCGTCGGGGAGCGGCAAGTCCACGCTTCTTCACCTCCTCGCGGCGCTCGACACGCCCACTGCGGGGACGGTGCGGCTCGACGGCACGGAGACGAGGGGGCTGTCGAGCCGCGAGCGCGCCCGGCTCCGGCTCCACAGCGTCGGGATCGTGTTTCAGCGGTTCCACCTCCTCGGCGCGCTGTCTGCGCGCGCGAACGTCGCCGTCCCCCTGATCGAACTGGGCGTCGGCCGGCGCGAGCGCCGCGAGCGCGCCGACCGGCTCCTCGCCGACCTCGGCCTCGCGGACCGCGCCGACCACGTCCCCGGGCGCCTGAGCGGCGGCGAGCGCCAGCGGGTCGCGATCGCCCGCGCGCTGGTCACCGACCCCGCCGTCGTGGTGGCCGACGAGCCGACGGGCGAACTCGACACGGAGACGGGCGAACGGGTGCTCGACCGCCTCGCCGAGACGGCCGACGACCGCGCGGTGGTGCTGGCCTCGCACGACGAGCGGGCGCTCGCGCGGGCCGACCGGGTGGTGCGCCTGCGCGACGGACGGCGGGTCGAGGATGCGTAGGCGCGCGCTCGTCGCGTTCGCGGCCCGCCGCGTCTGGGGCGGGCTCCGCGGTCCACGGGCGAAGCGGCTGGGGCTCGCCGTCGTCGGCGTCGCCGTCGCCGTCGCTCTCGCCACCACGGTCGCCGGCGTGTCGCTCGGGCTCGCGTCCCAGTCTGTCGTCCAGGCCGACGGCGTCGACTACTGGGTCGTCCCCGAGCGCGGCGACCTCACGACCGTCGCGGTCGCGGCCGACGGGCCGCGCCTCGGAGACACGCACGCGCTGACCGCGGACCTGCGCGACGACCCGCGAGTCGACTACGCGACGCCGGTTCTGTTGCAGGTGGCGCCGGTCCGGACCGCGGGGAGCGCCGACCCGACGTACGTCCTCTTCGTGGGCGTCGTCCCGCCCGAGTCGGGGGGTGACGACCCCCCACGGGTCGCCGGGCTCCCGACCGGCCCGCTCTCGTCTGGCGACCCGTACTACGCGAACGGGGCCTACGACGGGCGGTGGACGGGCGAACTGGTCGCGAGCCCGGCCGCCGCGGAACTGCTCGGCGTCGGCGCGGGCGACGGGGTCCGCGTGGCGTCGACGGCCGCGAACCGCTCGTTCCAGGTGACGACGGTCGCGTCGGAGGGGCCGACGACCGCCGCGGGAGCGACCCCGGTCGCGCTCGTCCACCTGAGCGAACTCCAGGCTGTCACCGGCGCGGCGGGCGGCGACACCGCCGACCAGTTGCTGGTCGCGACGGACGACCCGAGCGTGCGCGAGCGGCTGACGACGCTCTACCCCCGGACACAGGTCGTGGCCCGGTCCGGCCTGTCCGGCGGCGACGTCTCGACGACGAGCCTCCCGGTCGCGGTCGCGCTCGCGGCGGTCGTCGTCTCGCTGGCCGTCGGGGCGCTGTTCACCGCGACGACGATGGGGCTCGAGGTGACCCGCGACCGGCGAACGCTCGCGACGCTCGCCGCACTCGGCTACGCCGACCGGTCGCTCGCCGTCCTCGTCGCGACGGAGACGGTCGCGCTCTGTCTGGTCGGCGGGGCCGCCGGCGTCGTGCTCGGCGTCCTCGGAGTCGTCGCTACGAACGCCGTTCTCACACGCTTGGGCCTGCCGGCGGTCGCGACGATTCACCCCGCGCTCGTACCGCTCGGCGTCGGCACGGCGGTCCTGATCGGTCTCGTCGCCGTCCCGTATCCGGCGTGGCTGTCGCGGCGCGCGTCGGTGAGTGAGGTGCTCGGCTGATGGGCCCCCTGCGCCGTCTCGCCGCCGTCGCCGGCCTCGCGGGCGCGCAGCTACGCGGCTACCCCACCCGAACGCTCCTGTCGGTCGCGGGGGTGGCGCTCGCGGTGCTGGCGGTCACGCTCCTGACCGCAACGGGGGCCGGAGTGCTCGAAACCGGTCAACAGCGGTTCGCGGCCGCCGACCGCGACCTGTGGGTCACGGGCGGTCCCGTCGAGTTCGCGCCCGGCACGGTCGGCGGCGTCCGGAACTCGATCCGCGACTCGCACCGGCTCGCCGCCGACCTGAGCGCCCGCGAAGACGTCGCCACCGCCGCGCCGCTGCTCTTTCAGACCGTCTACGCGCGGGCGAACGAGAGCCAGGACTACCACACCATCGCGGCGTTCGGGGTGCCGAGCGCCGCGGGCGTCCGCGTGACCGAGGGCCGCGGATTCAGCGGCGACCCGCACTACGCGAACGGGACCTACGACGGGCCGATGACCCACGAGGTGCTGGTCGACCGGCGCACGGCTGCCCTGCTCGGGGTCGGCGTCGGCGACCGGATCAGCGTCGGCGGCACCATCGCGGCCGCGCGCGAGCACCAGTTCCTGATCGTCGGGATCTCGCCCACCGGCGGGCGGTTCCTGGGCGCGCCGACCGTGACGATACCGCTGAGCGAACTCCAGGAGGTCACGGGCAAGACGGGGAGCGACCCCGCGACGCTCGTGACGGTCGCCACGACCGACGGGGCCGACGTGGGACGGACCGAGCGCGAGATCCAGCGGGCCTACCCCGACTACGACGTGCGGACGAACGCCGAACAGCTCCGGGCGACGGTCGAACGCCAGGCGGTGGTGCTGGCGGCCAGCGCGAGTCTCGTCGCCCTCGCGGTGCTCGCGGGCGTCGCGCTCAGCCTCAACGCTCTGCTCTCGATGCTGGCCCAGGGCGTGGCGTCGTACGCCGCGCTGAAGGCGCTCGGCACGTCGCCGACGACGCTCGCGCTGACGGCGCTCTGTCAGACCGTCGTCGTCGGGGCGGTCGGTGGGCTCGTCGGTCTCGCCCTCGCGATTCCCGCCGCGGCGGGGCTGAACCGCGTCGTCGCGGCGCTCGTCGGGTTCGAAGGCGTCGTCGGAGTGACGCCGCGGATCGCCGCGCTCGGAGGCGGGGTCGCGCTCGGCGTCGGTCTCCTCAGCGGCCTCGTCGCCGCGGGCTATCTCGCCCGCGTCTCGCCGCTCGCGGTCCTCCGGTAGCTCACCGGAACCGCTCGTAGAGCGACCCGACGTTCTGCGTCGCGAGCACCCACGCCACCGCCAGCCCCGTCGCGATGACGAGGAGCAGGACCACGGGGAGCAGGATGCCGACGAGTCCGCCGCCGCCGCCGGGCGTGGGCGACCCGACCACCGGCGTCGCGGTCGGCACGTCAGGCTGGTCGGTCGGCGGCGGGGTCGCCTCGTCGGGAGGTGTGGCTGTCGGTTCGTCTGGCGTCGCGCCGGGGGTCTGGCTGGGCGCCTCGCCGGGCGTGGCGACCGCGAGGAACTGCGTGAGCGTGGAGAGCCGCGCGGTCACCCGAATCCCGCTGTCCGTGCGCTGGACGGTGGTCTCTGCCTCGCGCCACGCACTCCCGCTCCACGACTTGACCACGAGGTTCTCGGGGCTGGCGCCGACCTGCTGGACCCGCTCGGGTCTGACGGTGATCGAGACCGTCACGGGCGTGCCCTCGGCGTCCTCCGGCACCGAGACGTCGTAGGTGTCGACCACGGCCGGCCCGGCGGCACCGACCGGTGGTGTCGTGCCTCCGAGCGGATCCACGGTGAGGACGCCGCCGGCGTTGTCCTCGAACTGGAACTCGATCGCGTCCGTGGTGTCGCTCTGGAGCGTCGAGAAGTCGATCGAGGCGCTGTCGAGCGTCGGTTCGATGCGCGCGGAGACCGCCTCGCCGCTGTTATCAATAACACCGCCACCGCC
>JBDGSZ010000113.1:0-1222 GCA_042217265.1 Haloferacaceae archaeon | reverse complement strand
GGTGTCGGTGGTGTCGCCACCGCCGCCACCGCCACCGCCGCCGCCGCCGCCACCACCGCCGCCGCCGCCACCACCGCCGTCGCCAGGCGGCTGCGGCGCGGCTCCGGCTCCGACACGAATCGTGCCCGTCGCGGTCGATACCGCGGAGGCGTTGTTCTCGAGCGTCCCGAGGTAGACGTAGCGGTAGGTCCCCGGATCCCACGACTCGTTCGTCTCGATCTCGATCGTCGTTCTCGCTCCGGCGTTCGCGTCCGACGCGACGGAGGCGTACAGCGTCGTGTCGCCCGTCGCGACGGTCTCCGGCGGGTTGCCCTGGAGGTCCTCGGCGACGAAGTCGACGACGCTCCCGAGACGAACCGAGCGGGCGACCCGGCCGTCGGAGAGGTCGATCTCGTTGATCCGCGTTCCCGGCTCGATGCTCGCGACGCCGTCGACCCTGGCGATCGAGTGTCTGAGCGTGCTATCCTCGCTGAGGTCGAGATTCTGGTCTATCTCGCCGTCCTCGATCTTGAGCGTGAACCGCGACTCGCTGGGATCGGTGAACGTCGACTCGTCGTACACCGCGACGACGTGGGTCACGTCGCCCCCGCCGGCGAACGCCTCCCGCGAGCCGACGGTGAACGTGATGTTCCCACCGGGCTGTACCGACCGGGTGGTTGGCCCGACGACCGCGGACGCGCGCTGGACGGTCAGCGACTCCATGCCGACGATCGTCACCGGCGACTCGGCCTCGATGTTGCCGTCCGTCACGGTGAATCCGGTGGTGCCGTTCGTCGCGACGACGGCGAGGACGTAGTTGCCCGGCGTGTCGGGGGTGAACTCGAACGCCCTCTCGCCCCCTTCGTAGGACGTCCCGTTATTGAGCATCTCGAACGTCGCGTTCTGGTTCGCCCCCTCGTCGAACAGGTCGAACGCGCCCGCGAACGTCGTCGGGACGTTCTCGTCGGGGTCGATCCGTGCCGCGACGAACTGGACCTCCTCGTCCGCGAGGTCGCCAAACTGCGCCCGGCGCTGGTCGAACGTCACCGTCACCGGTTCGTCCGCGTTGACCACGCCCAGCGGGTCGCGGTTGAGCCCGACCTGACCGATATCCTCGAGTTCTCCGAAGGTGGCGCCGATCGGCACCGTCGTCGCCGAGGACCTGTGTTCCGCGCGGAGCGTCAGCACCGACCGCTCCCAGACGTCGACGTTCTGTGCCACGTCGAACCGCTGGTCCGCGGGA
>JBDGSZ010000100.1:0-11780 GCA_042217265.1 Haloferacaceae archaeon | reverse complement strand
CGACTTCCTCACGCAGTGTCCGACGTGGAACAAGGACGCCCGGCAGTACGTCCCGTACATCGACGTGCAGGACTCCGACGACTACGACTTCGACGTCAACGACCGGGTCGAGGCACAGGCGATGATGGCGAAGACCGAAGAGGCCCTCCACGAGGGCGAGGTCCTCACCGGCCGGTACTACGTCGACGACGAACGCCCCTCCTACGGCGAGGAGAAGCGGGCCATCGGCGAGATGCCCGAGGAAGCGCTCGCGGAGCGGTACTTCGACGACGACTACGAGTGGGAGCGGTCGTACGACCTCTTCCTCGACAAGCACCGGTAGCGGACGGTCCGCGGGCGACGCGGCGTCCCGTTCCGGTCCCGTCGGCCGGGTTTGGCCCCGACCAGACCTCTTTTTGGATTCGCAAGGTATTTTTTCAACGGTGCCAAACCGTATGGTATGGAGACGACCTCCACGGAGGGGCGCATCCTCGAGGCCCTCGAGGAGGACGCTCAGGCCTCCTACGCCGAAATCGCGGACCGGGCGGACGTCTCGAAGCCGACGGTCCGCAAGTACATCGACAAGCTCGAGGAGGAGGGCGTCATCGTCGGGTACTCGGCCGACGTGGACCCGAAGAAGCTCTCCGAGCAGTCCATCGCGATGGTCGGCATCGACGTGGCCAGCGAGCGGTACGTCGAGGCGACCCGGAAGCTGAAGCGACTCGACGCGGTCGAGGCGCTCTACACCTCGTCGGGCGACCACATGCTGATGGCCGAGGTACGGGCCGCCGACGGCGACGAACTCGGCGACGTCATCAGCGACGGGATACTGGGCATCGACGGCGTGACGGCGGCTCATCCCTCGTTCCTGCAGGAGCGGCTGAAGTAGCGTCCACTTTCGCCCCGGTGGGGGAACGTTCAGGTGGCACGGCGGTCGAATCCGACGCGTGAGCGGCGAACGACTCCCGGGGGCCGGCGGAGACGGCGGCGACGGGGACGGGGCCGCGCCGGTCGTCCTCCACGTCGATACCGACTGCTTCTACGCGTCCTGCGAGCGCCTGCGCGACCCGTCGCTCGTCGGCGAACCGGTCGTCGTCGGGATGGGATACGAGGCCGGGACCGACCACGGCGCCGTGGCGACGGCGAGCTACGAGGCCCGCGAGCGCGGGGTGGAGAGCGCACAGCCCATCACGGAGGCGCTCGAGCGCCTGCCGCGGCGCGAGGACGGCGACGCCGGCGCCGAGACGACCGGGCACTACCTGCCGGTCGACATGGCGTTCTACGAGGCGGTGGCGGACGACGTGAAGGAGATACTCCACGACTGCGCCGACGTCGTGCGCGAGGTGAGCATCGACGAGGCGTACCTCGACGTCACCGAGCGGACGGGATGGAGCCGGGTCGACGGCGGCGACCGGACGCTCGCGGAGGGCTACGCTCGCCACGTGAAAGAGCGCATCGAGCGCGAGGTGGGCGTCCCGGCGAGCGTCGGCGTCGCGCCGACCATGAGCGCCGCGAAGGTGGCAAGCGACCACGACAAGCCCGACGGCCTGGTGGTCGTCGAGCCCGGCGAGGTGCGCGAGTTCTTCGCGCCGCTCCCGGTTGAGGCGGTCCACGGCGTCGGCCCCGTGACCGCCGACGAACTGGCCGAACTGGGCATCGAGACGGCGGGCGACCTGGCGGCGGCGGACCCGGCGACGCTCCGCGAGCGGTTCGGGTCCCGCGGCCGGACGATGTACGACCGGGCCAGGGGCGTCGACGACCGGACAGTGACCCCGCGGGGCCGGCCGAAGAGCCTCTCGCGGGAGTCGGCGTTCACCGACCCGACGGACGACCCAGAGCGGATGCGAGAGACGGTCCGTGCGCTGGCCGCCGACGTGGCCGAGCGGGCTCGCAGCAAGGAGGCGCTGTACCGGACCATCGGGCTGAAGGTCGTGACGCCACCGTTCGACGTGAACACCCGCGAGCGGTCGCTGCCCGGGCCGGTCGACGAGCCGTCGCTCGTGACCGACGTCGCGCTCGACCTCCTGCGGGAGTTCGAGGACGACCGCGTTCGGAAGCTCGGCGTCCGGGTGTCGAACCTCTCCTTTACCGACGCGGAGCAGGCCAGCCTCGACGGGTGGGAGGACGACGCCGCCGACGCGGAGGAGGTGGACGCGACCCCCGGGCCGAGGCGGCAGGGCCGCGGCCAGGCGCGGCTCTCGTCGTTCGACCGGTCGGGACAGAACGAGGAGGGCGGGTGACGCGGAAAATCGCACGACGGGCGTCAGACATCGGGCGAGGAACTATGTCACGGGACGCGGTGGAAGGCTCCAAGTGGCATGACCGAGAAGACCATCACCGTCGCGGACGTCAGTCCGGGACCCGGCGGGGACGGCACCGAACCGGGCGCGGCCGTCTCGCTGCCAGTCGTCGAGATACTGACCGGTCGCGGGTTCATCACCGGGAAGTCGGGGAGCGGCAAGTCCAACACGGCCTCGGTGGTCGTCGAGAAGCTCCTCGAACACAACTTCCCCGTCCTCGTCGTCGACACCGACGGCGAGTACTACGGGCTGAAAGAGGAGTTCGAGCTGCTCCACGCCGGCGCGGACGAGGAGTGTGACATCCGGGTCAGCCCGGAGCACGCCGAGCGGCTCGCGGGACTGGCGCTGGAGGGCAACGTCCCCATCGTCCTCGACGTGTCGGGTTACCTCGACGAGGACGTGGCGGAGGAGGTGGTGACCGAGACCGCCCGACACCTGTTCGCCAAGGAGAAGAAACTGAAAAAGCCGTTCCTGATGCTCGTCGAGGAGTGCCACGAGTTCGTCCCCGAGGGCGGCGGCCTAGGCGAGGCGGGAAAGATGCTGGTGAAGGTCAGCAAGCGCGGCCGCAAGCACGGCCTCGGGATCGTCGGCATCAGCCAGCGGCCCGCGAACGTCAAGAAGGACTTCATCACGCAGTGTGACTGGCTGGTCTGGCACCGGCTCACCTGGGACAACGACACGAAGGTCGTGCGGCGCATCATCGACGCGGAACACGCCGACGCCGTCGAGGACCTGGACAACGGGGAGGCGTTCCTGATGACCGACTGGTCGGAGTCGGTCCGGCGGGTCCAGTTCCGCCGCAAGCGCACGTTCGACGCCGGCGCCACCCCCGGCCTGGAGGACTTCGAGCGCCCGGAGCTCAAGTCCGTCAGCGGCGACCTGGTCGACGAGCTCCGGGAGATAAGCCAGGAGCGCGAGCGCCGCGAGTCGGAGCTCGCCGACCTCCGCCAGGAACTGGAGGAGAAGGAGGCGCGCATCCGGGAGCTGGAGGAGGAGCTGGAGCGGGCGCGCGACCTCAAGCGGATGGCCGACCGGTTCTCGCAGGCGCTGCTCGGCCGGGCCGAGGCGCCGTACCGGGACGTCGGCGACAGGAAGGGCGGCACGACCCCGCCAGACGACGACGGCGACGACCCCGACGAGGACCGCATCGACGAGCGGGGCCCGCTCGCGGAGACGGACCCGTGGCCGGACCCGTTCGACGACGGGGGGTCGGCCAACGAAGCAGCGACCGACGACAGGGGGGCGGCCGACGCCACCGCGGTGGAGGGGGAGCCGCCCGCCGGGACGGCGGGTTCGGCCGCCGCGGCCGACGACGCCGGCGAGGCGCGGACGGGAACCGACGACGGGCCCGGGGCGGAGGAGTCGGCGGTCGACGGCGGCGGCGGAACGGGAGGCGGAGCGGTGACGTTCGGGTCGGGCGACGGGTCGACCCGCGCCGAGTCGCCGGAGCTCGGGACGCGGCTGGGCACCCGCGCGGAGGTGGTCGACGAGCTCACCGACCGGATCGACGACCTCGACCCCATCACGCGGGGGATGCTCCGCCACTACCGGGCCGAGGGGCCGGCCGACCCGGTCGCGGCCCACCTGGCGGCCGGCGGCGACGCGGACCGCGAGATGGCCTACAGCCGCACCCGGACGCTCCGGCGGACGGGCCTCGTGACCCACGCCGATCGCGGCGAGTACGCCTACGCCCTGCCGGACCTCGTGCGCGAGGAGGGGGGCAACCGCCTGGAGGAGGCGGACCTCGCCGACGCCGTCAGGGTCGTCGAGGCGTCGTTCGTCCGCCGCGATGCCGAGGAGGACGGCTCGGATCCCGACCCGGTCGACGAGGGCGAGGCCGGCGAGGTCGAGGTCGTGTCCGAGACGGGCGACGGGAGTCCGGCGTTCCGCGACGAGGACGCGGAGTTCGTCGACGAGGCCGAACTGGTCGAGGAGGAGACGCCGGCGCCCGAGCGGGAGCGGACCAACGACGCGGACGACGGGAGCGACGACGAGGCGGTGGTGATGGAGGAGACCGCGGCGCCGTCGGACGGCCTCGCCGACCGGAGCGAGGAGCCCCGGGACGCGGAGTTCGTCGAGTAGGCGCCGACGCCCGTTCAGACGCCCGCCGCGAGGTCCGCGAGGACCGCCCGCGGGTCGTCGGCCTTCGCGACGCCGCTGGCGAGGAGAACCCCGTCGGCGCCGAGGTCGGCGGCCGCGGCCACGTCGTCGCCGTCCGAGACGCCGGCGCCGCAGTAGACGTCGACCGCGGGGTCGACCGCCGCCGCGGCGTCGACGGCGTCCGCGACGACCGCGGGGTCGGCGGTGGCGACGGAGACGTCGCCGCCGATGAGTTCCGGGGGCTCGACCGCGACGGCGTCGGGCGAGAGCGCCGCGGCGGCGCCGACCTGGCGCGGGTTGTTGGCGCAGACGACCGTTTCCAGGTCGGCGCGCTCGGCGGCGCGGAGACCCTCGTCGACCGCTGCGAGGCCCAGGCGGCGCTCGGAGTGGTTGAGGAGCGTCCCGGTCGCCCCCGCGTCCGCGACCGCCTCGGGGAGGACGTGGCCGGTGTGGCTGCCGTGGGCGACGGGGTCGACGTGCTGGGCCCACGTCTCGACGCCGAGCTCGTCGACGGCAGCGAGGTGCGAGGGCTGTGGGGCGACGGCCACGCGGGCGTCGCTTCCCGCGGCGGCGTCGGCGGCCGCCGCCGCGACCGTCGCGGGGTCGCAGTCGTAGGCCTTCAGGTTGACGAGAACGAACATACGGGCCCGGCGCGGCGCGGGGGAAAGAAGGTGGCGGTCAGTCCTTGCGCTTGACGACGTCGCCGAGCGTCGTGGTGGTCGAGGAATCCCCGGACCACTCGTCATCGTCGGCGTCGACGCCCTCCAGGAGCGAGACCTCGAGGCGGCGCTCGAGCTTCTTGCGCACGTCGTCGGAGGGGAGCATCTGCCCGTGTTCGAGCTTGCGGATGAGGCTTACCTTCTCGTTGAGGGCGTCGGCCAGGTCCTCCTGGCTCAGCCCCTCGGCCTCGCGTGCCTCGCGGATGCGCGCGTCGTAGTCGGCCGCGACCTCGTCCATGTCGTCGAACATGTCGCGGCGGCGGCCCGAGCCCCCCGAGCCCGAACTGCCGCCCGACCCCGACCCGGACCCCGCGCTCGAGGAGCCGTCGCTCGACGAGGTCGAGTACTTCGTCGACGTCGACCCGGAGTCCTCGGTCGTCACTTCCGTCCCGAAGTCCGTGCAGTCGTCACAGAGTTCCAACTCGGCACCTTCGACCTTGGTGGTGGTGAGCGACGGTCGCTCGGCACCGCACATCTCGCATTGCGGCATGAAGCGGGGTAGCGGGCCGCGGCGTATAAAGGGCACGCCGGGGGTCACTCGACGTCGCGCCAGGCGCCGGCGAACCGCTGGACAGCGGTTAGGTGCCCGACGACAGCGAGGAGGATGAGCAGCCACCCGACCGGGGTCAGGTCGGCGACGGGGGGCGCGACGGCGGTCAGGGCGGCGGCGACGCCGATGAGCGCCAGGCGGTCGGCGCGACCGACCAGGCCGCCGTACTCGCGACCGAGGCCCACGGCCTGTATCTGCGTGCCCATGTAGGAGGTCATCAGGACGCCCGTGACGGCGGCGAGGCCGAGGGCGTACCGGCTCGTGCCGGCGGCGATACCGACGAGCATGGCGATGTCGGCGTAGCGGTCGAGGACGTGGTCGAGCAGGTCGCCGCCGCCGGACGCGGCGCCCTGGGCGCGGGCGAGGGCGCCGTCGACCAGGTCGAGCCACCCGTTGGCGAACACGAACGCCGCGCCGAGGAGGTACCAGGCCGGCGTCGCGAGCGCGAAGGCCCCCCCGGCGGCGAGGGCGAACCCGAAGGCGACCACGGAGACGGCGTCGGGCGAGAGGCCGAGGCGGTCGGCGCCGGCGACGAAGGGCGAGAGCGCCCGCTCGGCGAGGGGACGGAGGCGGTCGAGGGTCATAGGTAGTCGGTGAAATCGACCGTCCCGGCGCTCGGCGCGCGCTCGCCGGCGATCACGGCCCGGACCTCGTCGGCGACGGCGGCCGGGTCGCGGTCGGTCGTGTCGACCTCGTGGACGCCCCCGCGCCCGTGGCGCTCGACCGCCTCGGCGAGGACGACGTCGAGCGCCTCGCTCTCGGCGTTCTCCTCGACGGAGGCCTCGCTCTCGGCGTCATCACCGGTCCGTCCCCGGAGCCGCGTCGCCAGTTCCGACGGGTGGCACCGCAAGACGACGACCCGGTCGGCGGGGAGGAGGTGAGCGAGGTGCGACTCGACGATGTCGGGGTCCCGGTCGGCGAGCCACGACGCCGCGGCGTCGAGGTCGGCCACGACCGACCCGCGCTCGGCGTCGCGCTCCGTCCAGAACCCCTCGCGCTCGATGACATCGTTCAGGTGGACGACATCGGCCTCGTCGGCCAGCAGATCTGCGACCGTGGTCTTGCCCGTGCCGGGGGTTCCGGTCAGGGCGACGGTCCCGGCGTCGGTCACGCCTCGACCTCGGCGAGGACGGCGTTCATCGCCCGGACGGCCGCCCCGGTCTCCTCGCGGGTTCCACACGACACCCGGACACACGCCGGCAGGCCGAAGCTCGTACAGTCGCGGACGAGGACGCCCCGGCGCTTGACCGCCTCGGTGACCGCGGTCGCGTCGCCGACCTCGGCCAGGACGAAGTTCCCCCCGCTCTCCCAGACGTGCGCGTCGAGCTCCGCCGTCAGGCGCTCGCGGGAGCGCCGGGCGCTCTCGACCGTCCGCGCCAGGTGCTCGTCGTCGCCGAGGGCGGCCAGCGCGGCCCGGCACGCGACCTCGTTGACCGCGAAGGGCGTGTTGACGCGGGCGTATGCGTCGGCCCACGACGGCGGGACCAGGGCGTAGCCGACCCGGAGGCCGGCGAGGCCGTGGGCCTTCGAGAACGTCCGGGTCACGGCGACGTTGTCGAACTCGTCGAGGAGGGCGGCGGCGCTGCCCCGATCGGAGAACTCGGCGTAGGCCTCGTCGACGGCGACGAGGGTGTGATCGGCCACGCGGTCGGCGACCGTCGCGACCTCGTCGACGGCGAACTCCGCGCCGGTCGGGTTGTGGGGCGTCGTCAGGTAGACGACCCGGTGGCCGTCGTAGGCGTCGAGCACCGTCCCGGGGGTTTGCGCGAAGTCGTCGGCCTTCGAGAGGCCGTAGGTGTCGACGGCGCCGTGGTGGTAGCGGGCGCTCATCCGGTAGTAGGCGAACCCGGGGTCGGGGACGAGGACCCGGTCGCCGGGTTCGATCGTCGCCCGCGCGAGGTAGTCGAGGGCGCCGTCGGCGCCGGGGCCGAGCCAGACCTCCTCCGGCGCGACGCCCCACTCGTCGGCGACGGCGTCGGCGAGGTCGGCGCGGGCCGCCTTCGGGTACTTGTGGACGGCGGCGGCCGCGTCGCGGACGGCCGCGACCGCCCGGTCGCCCGGACCGTGGGGGTTCTCGTTCGAGGAGAGGACGATCAGGTCGCCCGGGTCCATTCCGAGTTCCCGCGCCACCTCCTCGGCGCCCCGCCCGGGGACGTACGGCGAGTGGGCGGAGAGATCGCGTGGTCGCATACCTCGGGGATGGGGGCGCCGCCTCATAAGGGTCCCTACACCGACCGGGATCCCGGCCCCGGGGGCGGTTCGGCCGCCGTTCTCCGGTCGGGGACGACGAGCCACGGCCGACACGATTTATGTGGCTCACGCGAGTAGCCGGGGACGAACCATGGAACTCACCTGGCACGGCCACTCGTGTTGGTACGTCACCGTCGGCGGGACGGACCTGCTGATCGACCCGTTCTTCGACAACCCGCACACGTCGCTCGACCCGTCGGACGTCGACGAGCCGGACTACGTCCTCCTGACCCACGGTCACGCCGACCACATCGCCCACGTCGGCGAGTTCTCGGGGGCGACGGCGGTCGGCACGCCGGAGGTCACGGAGTACGTGAGCGAGGAGATGGGCGTCGACGACGTCGTCGGGATGAACCTCGGCGGCACCGTCGAGTGTGGCGACGCCTTCGTGACGATGCACCGGGCCGACCACACGAACGGCCTGGAGACGAGCTACGAGTACGACGCCGGGATGCCGGCCGGGTACGTGGTGAGCGACAGCAAGCCCACCCAGGAGTCCGATCCCGAGGCGACCGCGTTCTACCACGCGGGGGACACGGGCCTGATGTCCGAGATGCGCGACGTCATCGCGCCCTTCCTCGAACCCGACGCGGCCGCGGTGCCCTGTGGCGATCACTTCACCATGGGGCCGACCCAGGCCGCCATCGCCGTCGACTGGCTCGACGTCGATCACGCCTTCCCGATGCACTACGACACCTTCCCGCCGGTCGAGATCGACGTGCGCGACTTCGAGCGCGAGGTGGCGGCGACCGGGAGCGACGCCGAGGTCCACGTCCTCGACGGCGACGAGACGGTGAGCATCTGAGCCCGCCGTCGCGGAAACCAGACACTATTTCTCCCCGGGGGACGACCGAACGGCCGCAATGGCAGACATAGAGACCTCCACCGTCAGCGAGGACGGGTTCGCGAGCACCAGCCAGGTCGGCGACTTCGAGTTGACCATCGACGCGACCGACGAGCAGGGGCCGAACCCCAACGCCGTGCTCGTCGCGGACTACGCCGCCTGCTTCCTGCCGGCGTTCCGCGTCGGCGGACAGCGGGCCGGCCACGAGAACCTCGGCCGGATCCAGATCGACGCCGACACCGACCTGGACGGGGACGACGACCTCGCGAGCATCGCCTTCACCATCCACGTGGAGGCCGACCTCGACGACGACGAACTCGCGGACATCGTCGACCGCGCGGAGGACATCTGTCACGTCCACGCGGCGCTCCGCGAGGGACTTCAGGCGGACGTCGAGGCACACGGCGGCGCGTTCTGAGCGCCCCGCGACGCCGATGACCCCGTCACCCGCTACTCCACGGTGACGGAATCCACCCCGGATGGGGGATCCGATGCCGACGGCATCGAGTCGGCCGGGGACGGGAGTATGACCCGACCCGTCCGGACGACACGCCGGAGACCGGCGTCCGTCGAGCGGGGCGGTCAGCCGTCGGGCAGGAGGTCCCTGACGCCGGCGAGCGTGTCGAACACGTGGTCGGGGACGTGCTCGGCGTCGGCGAGGTCGCCCTCGTCGGTGACGCCGGTGAGGACCAGCGCCGTCTCCATCCCGGCGCGTTCCCCGAGGGTGATGTCGGTGTCGAGGCGGTCGCCGACGACGAGACAGGACTCGGGTGGAGGGTCCAGCCGCTCCGCGACGAGGCGCCGGGCGGTCGGCGAGGGCTTGCCGAGGACCGCGTCCGGGTCGCGCTCGGCGACGGCGGCGACGGCGCCGAGTATCGCGCCGGACCCCGGCACGTCGCGGTCGGGCGCGGGGATGACGGCGTCGGGGTCGGTGCCGACGAGCGCCACGTCGTCCCCGTCGAGTGCGCGGAGCGCCTCGCTCAGACGGTCGTAGGTGAACTCGCGGTCGATGGAGGCGACGACGACGTCGGCGGCCTCGGGGTCGTCGGTCACCGCCAGGCCGGCCGCCGTCAGTTGCGACCGGAGGCCCCGCTCGCCGACGAGGAAGACCCGGCCGTCGGGGTGACGCTCGCGGAGGTACGCGACCGTCGTCGTCCCCGAGGTGATCACCTTCTCGGGGGCGACGTCGAACCCCGCGGTCCGGAGCCGGTCGCTGTAGGCGGGGGGTGCCTTCGTCGGGTTGTTCGAGACGAACAGCCTGGCGACCCCGGCGTCGTCGAGGGCAGCCAAGCCCTCGCGGGCGCCGGGGAGCGGGTCCGTTCCCCGCACCACCGTGCCGTCGACGTCGATGACGGCGCCGTGAATCGACATGAGCGCGGTAGGGCGCCGCCCGTGTTGAACCCCGCGGTCGGGCGACGACGCGTCGGCCCGGCGGGCCGGCGTGCGGAGACACGGAACCAAAGAGAGATGTATCGGGCGTCCTTGTGGGTTCACAACGTGACGAACACCCAGTTGACGCTCGTTCAGATCGACAACTACGGACCGTGGACGGTGACGCCGGAACCGCGCCGCGAGATGGACCTCCAGACCCTCCAGTCCCGGCTGTTCGCCGACCTGGCGCAGTTCGTCGGCTCGCGCGGGGGGTACGTCTTCTTCACCCGGTTCGACAACATGGTCGCGGTGACCAACGGGCTCGACCGCGCGGACCACGACCTGCTCCAGGAGTCCATCGACAACCGCTACCCGGTGACCGTGAGCCTCGGCATCGGGACGGATCCGTCGCCGGTGGGGGCGCTCGAGGAGGCGACCGACAGACTCCAGCGCAACGGGAGCGCGCAGGACGGCGACCGGCGGGAGGTGCTCGCCGGCGAGCCCCTCGACGACCCCGAACCGCTGCACGTCGCACACTTCGACGTGGACGACGCCACCGGCAAGTACACCGACCGGCTCAACGCCTTCGACTCGTTCATCGAGATCGAACAGGGATACGCCGCGCTGATGCGCCACCTCCGGCACGAGCACGAGGGGTTGGCCTTCTTCGTCGGCGGCGACAACATCATCGCCGTGATGCCGGAACTCGCCGAGGCCGGCTACCGGGAGGCGATCGACCACGTCGAGGAGACGACGGGCGTGGAACTGAAGGTCGGAGTGGGACGCGGGACCGCCGCCGCCGGGGCCGGGATGGGTGCGAAACACGCCCTCGAGCGGTGTCGGCACCGCAACACGGCTGTCGAGATGGGTGGCGAGGAGGACGTGACCGCGGGGGACTGACTCCCGGAGACGGCGCGTGGTCAGGCCAAGGTCGGCGAGGCTTCGAGCGGATGTCCCTCGGCCCGGAGGGCGTCCCCGAGCGCCGAGAGGAGGTACGCGACGTTCTCGCGGCGGGCGGAGTACCCCATACAGCCGATCCGCCAGACCTCGCCCGAGAGGTCGCCGAGGCCGGCGGCGATCTCGATGTCGTGCTCGTCTCGCAGGCGCCCGATCACGGCGGCGTCGTCGACGCCGCCGGGCACCCGGACCGCGTTGAGGCTCGGGAGCCAGTACTCGTCGGAGGCGTTCATCTCCAGGCCCAGCTCGCGGAGGCCGTCCCGCAGCTCGCCGGCGACCTCGCGGTGGCGCGCCCAGCGCTCCTCGATTCCCTCCTCGGCGGCGAGCCGGAGCGCCTCGCGGAGGGCATAGACGTTCGTGATGGGGGCGGTGTGGTGGTAGGCCCGCTCGTCCCCCCAGTAGTCCTCCAGGAGCGAGAGGTCGAGGTACCACGATCCGGCGGCGTCGTCTCGGTCGAGCACCTTCTCGACCGCCCGGTCGTTCAGGGTGAGGGGGCTGGCGCCCGGGGGACAGGAGAGGCACTTCTGTGACGCGGAGTAGGCGACGTCGACCCCCCACTCGTCGACGCGGAACTCGACGCCGCCGAGCGACGTGACGCAGTCGACGATGGTGTAGGCCCCGTGCTCGTGGGCGATGTCCGTGAGGTCGGAGACGCCGGGCTGGAGGACGCCGGTGCTGGTCTCGGCGTGGACGAACCCGAAGACGTCGGG
>JBDGSZ010000089.1:0-11935 GCA_042217265.1 Haloferacaceae archaeon | reverse complement strand
TGCCGGAGGACGTTCTTCGCGGCGTGGGTCTTGCCCGACCCCGTGCCGCCGGCGACGAGCGTGTGCCGGAAGACCAGCGGGTCGCCGGCGCCGTAGTCGTCCTTCAGGCGGTAGTCGATGGTCGGGGGGTCCGCGGCGGTGCGGACCTTCTCGCCGCCGACCGAGAGGTGCCCGAGGAAGACGCCGTCCTCGGGGATCTTCAGCCCCGTTTTGATCTGCGCCGCGTCGTCGGCCTGCCGGACGACGGCGCCGGGTTTTGGCACCCGATCGGTCATCCGGCGCTTGAGTTCCCCCTCGTCGGAGAACAGCACCGCCACGGGGTCGAGCGACGCCATGAACTTGTAGTCGCGCTCCTCGACGCCCTCGCGGCGCATCGCCCGCCGGGCATGGATCTCGGTGGCGTCGTCCGAGCGGAATTCCTGGGCGTACTCCAGGGCCGACACGCGGCAGAACAGCGTCTCGCCGTCCGGGTAGGGGACGACGAGGTAGGAACCGAGGCGCACGGCGTCGCGGTTGCCCGTCGTCACGAACGCCCGGAGACTCGTCTCGTTCCCGTCCTCGGCCACGCGGAGCCCCTGGGAGACGGAGACGGCGCCGATACCGCCGTCGACGCCGGCGGGGTCGACGTCGTAGGGCTCGAACGGGGCGTCATCCGCGTCCGCCCGGTCGTCCGCGGACCCGTCGACGATGGCCGCGTCGGACTCCCCGTCCCCGCCACCGTCGTCGTCGGCGTCGTCGGGGTCGTGCTCGGTGAAGTCGCCGAGGTCGGACATCTCGTCGGTCGGTACGTCGGCCGCCACAAAGCGCTTTCCCCGGCGCGCCGCTCCCGCGAGGTTGAAGTCGTGGGGGACACAGCACCGGGGCATGGCCTCCGCGACCGAAGACGCGTCGCCCGCGCGTCGGCCCGCCGCCGCGTCCGGCCGCGAGCGGCGACGGCGAGCGACATGAGCCTCGAGACGGCCGTCGCCGTTCCCTTCCGCGGGACGGGGACCGACCGGATGGACGAGGGGAAGTTCGTCGTCGCCCTGTCGCTGGACCGCGACTGGTTCTCCCCGGAGCAGGCGAAGCGCCTGCTCGACGTCGCCGACGGGCAGGGGCTGGTCGAGCGCCGCGACGGCGAGGTAATCGCGACGTTCGATCCGTCGGCGGTCGAGGTCCCGGAGGGGTTCCGCCCGGACGAGTCGATCCTGCGCGAGGCTTCGGCGTTCGAGCGGGTGCTCGACGCCCTCGTCGACGCGGGTCGGGACAAGCAGGCGGCGGTCGCGGCCATCAACGAACGCCAGCGCGACCTCGGGGTGACCCTAGAGGCCGCGGCGGTGCTCTACGCCCGGGAGGAGGGCGTCGACCCCGGCGGGGTCGTCGACCGGGTCCGGTCGGACCTGCGCGAGCCGTGAGCGGGAGGGTTTTCGGCCTCCGGCCGGTAGCCCGGGCGTGGTCGACCGACGCGTCACCGACGGGATCCGGATCGCCCGGTTGCTCGCCTCCGAGGTCGAGGGCCACGGCGGCCGGCTCGCGGCCGTCTCGGTCGTGGCGGCGGACCCGGACGTCGACCCGACGGCCGAGGGGGCTTTCGCGTACGCCATCGCCCGCGACGGGGACCGGCTCGCGGAGGTGTACGTCCGCCCCGACGGCGTGCGCGTCGAGTTCCTCGTCGCGCCGGACCGGGCCGCCGCGGCCGCGGCCGGGCGTGACCTCGCGGTCCGGCGGCCGGACGGCACCGCGCACACGCTCGTCGCCGTCGAGGACGGGGCCGCGGTGAAACGCGCGCTCCGCGTCGTCGAGGCGGTCGCCTGAGGCCTCAGAGCGTGGCGAGGACCGCCGGGAGCGCGGTCGCCAGGTCGTCCCGCTCGACGTGGGCCACCGCGCGGTGGTCGGGCCTGTCGCCGCCGTCCGGGTCGAGCACCTGGACCGGGCGAATCCCCGCCGCGTGGGCGCCGCCGACGTCCGTCTCCGGGTCGTCGCCGACGTGGACCGCCCGGTCGGGCGGGGCGTCGAGCGCGTCACAGACCGCGGCGAACGCCCGGAGGTCCGGCTTGCCGGCCGCCAGGTCGCCGGTCACGACGACGGCGTCGAAGGCCTCCGTCCAGCCGAGGCGCTCGACCTTGGCCCGCTGGGCGCGCGACGGGCCGTTGGTCAGGAGCCCGACGCGGTAGTCCTCGCGGAGGTCGGCGAGCATCCCGACGACGCCCGGGACGGGGGCGAGCGCGTCGGTCACGCGCTCGCGGTAGGCGGCCGTGAGGGCCGCCGGGTCGGCGTCGCTCCCGACCGATTCGAGCAGCGCCGCGAAGGCGGGTTCGCGGGTCTCCCGCGTCAGGTTGTCGCGGTGGGCGTCGACGTACGCCTCCCGGGAGAGCGGGGGCACGCCGACCGCCTCGCAGGCCTCCCGGAGGATGATCGCCCGGTCGCGGTCGGTCACGGCCAGGGTGTCATCGAGGTCGAAGGAGACGGCGTCGACGCCGGGCATACGCGCGGTTGCCCCCGCCCCGGCAAGAGCGTGCCGCTCGCCCGCGGGTTTTTGCTCCCGGCGCGCCGAGGGGGCCACCGTGACCCTCGATCCCGTCCACGTCGACGGCATCGCGGACCTGGCGAGCGCCATCGCCCGGACCGTCGACGCCGAGGACCACGGCGCCCTCGCGGAGACGGTCTGGGAGGAGTGGCTTCCGCTGTACGACGACGGCCCGGTCGTCGAGCCGCTCGGCGACAAGCGCCTGCGCTCGGTCGACGTGGACGACGCGGCGCTGGTCGACCGCCCGTTCCCGACCGTCCACGGCCTCGACAGCGGCACCATCAACCCGACGACGTTCAAGAACGGCCTCGTCGTCGACGTCGCACAGGCGGCGATGGGCGTGGTGCCCTCCGACCTCGACGTCCACCGCTCGCGGCACCTCGTCGCGACGGTCCACGCCGCCGACGCGACCGTCGACTTCGGCACCGACTGGACCGTCTGGGACGAGGGCTACTCCCGGCGGAAGGTGCTCCACGCCCCGCGGGTCAACCGCTTCGCCGAGGGCGTCGTCCACGCCCTCTCGCTCTACCTCGCCGAGGGGACCCACGCGCTGACCCACGCCAACGTCGTCGAGGACCTCCTCGTGCTCGACGGCCCCGTCTACCCGACCGAGGTGCTGTCCTGGCGCGACCGGGAGCCGGAACTCCGGGACCTCGCGGCGGAGGCGACGCCCAGGACGGTCGTCGAGAACTACGTCCGCCTGGTCGAGCGCCTGACAGAGCGGGACGTGCCGATCACGGGCTTCGTCAAGAACCCCTCGGGCGCGGCGCTGACCCGCACGCTCAGGGCGAAGGGCGTCGAGGCGCCGTGGGCGAACGACGCCGCCCTGTTCGTCCGCCTGCTCGAACGCCGCGCGGACGGCGAGCGGCGCACCGACCGCCTGACGTTCACCTCGTGGTTCGTCTCGCGGGCGGGCACCGACCGCGCGTTCGCGGCCGAGGGCGACGCGTTCACCCTCGATCGTCGCCTCGACCCCGAGGCCTACGAGGTGACGTTCATGCTCGTCTACGACCCCCGGGACGACGTGCTCTTCCGGGTGGAGGCGCCGCGGGCTGTCACCGGCGATCCGGAGGTCCGCGACCGTCTCACCCGGCAGGTCGTCCACGACGTGGCGGTCGCCCGCGGGCCGCCGCCGGCGGTCGCGAAGGCCGACGAACTCGCCCGCATCGGCCGCGAGGAGAAGGTCGCCCTGCGGCAACGGTTCGAGGAGCAACTGGACTCCGACCACGTCCGCACGTACGACGACGTGCGGTGGCAACCCGAGGGGTGAGGTGCCCTCAGGCGGTCGACGTCGAGGCCGAGGGGTCGGTCGGCACCACCTCCACGCTCACCTCCTCGGCGGGGACGCCGACGCGGGCGAACTGCGTGCGGACGTGTTCCTCCGCGGCCGCGACGGCGTCGTCGCGCGTGTCGAACCCGCGGGGCATCGGCGACTCGAAGGCGACGTTGACCTCGCGGCCGTCGATCTCGGTCGGCGATCCCCCGCTCTCGACCTCGTAGAACTCGTCGCAGATCCACACGTAGGCGGCGTCCACGTCCGGCGCCCCCCGGAACGACGGGGCCTCCTCGCCCCGCTCGTAGACCGTGCCGGTCAGCGTCGTGCCGCCGCCGTGGCCGCGCACCAGCAGCATGGCTCACGCTACGTGACCGCCGGGTTAAAACCTCGCGGACCGGTCCGATCCGACCCGGGAGGTTCAAGTGTGCGCCCGGGCCACGAACGGGTATGCAGGACCAGGGACGCTCCTCCCGCAAGCGGACCGGCGGCCGACGCCGCCCGTCCGGCAAGAAGAAGCGCCACCAGTTGGGTCGGGACCCGGCCGAGACGACGCTCGGCGAGCCGAAGTTCCGGACGGTCGACTCCCGCGGGACCGACGGGAAGGTTCGGACCCTCTCGACGAACGTCGCCCAGGTCGCGGACGGCGGCGAGGTCGTCGAGGCCGAGATCGAGAACGTCGTCGAGAACCCGTCGAACATCAACTACGTCCGCCGGAACATCATCACCAAGGGCGCGGTCATCGAGACGAGCGAGGGGCGGGCGCGGGTGACCTCTCGGCCCGGCCAGGACGGCCAGGTGAACGCCGTTCTCGTCGAGTAGCGCGGTCCGTTCTCGATACCGATCCCCACGGCCGGGGTGACGGGTTCGTGTCGGCCTCGGCACGGCGGCGCGGTCCGGCATCCGCGACCCGGCGGGGATCCACGGCCTCGCCCGGCGGTCGCGGCCGTCGTCGCGAGCCGGCGGAGGGCGTCGGTTCAGGGCGTCGGCGCGGCCTTCTGGAGCGCCGTCTCGGCGATGTTTCCCCCGTAGTCGGCGCTCCGGGAGACGGAGTCGACGATGAGGCCGAGCAGCTGTGCCCGCGCGGGGTCGAGGTCGCGGAGCGGTTCGTCGATTCGGCGGGCGCGCTCGTCGATGGACTGGACCGACTCGCGGGCGGCGTTGGCCAGGCGGGTCGCCTCGGCGCTGTCGTCCATGAACAGGGCGTCCATCCCCCCGTCGATGACCTCGACGGCGTCGGCATGGAGCTCGTCGAGGCCGTCGAGCACCTCGTCGGGGACCGGCTCGTCGAGCCCCAGCGTGAGGTGGGCGATCTTGGTCGCGTGGTCCGCGATACGTTCGAGCTGCCTGGCGCTCGACTGGTAGTCGAAACACACCTCGCGCGGGAGTCCGAGCTCCTCGGCCGCCTTTGGCGTGCGCAGCGTCGACCGGAAGATGCGCGAGACGACCAGCCACAGGCGGTCGACGTCGTCGTCGCGCTGGATCACGTCCCGGGCCATGTCGGCATCGAGGTCCCTGAGCGCGTCGAGGGCGTCCTCGAGCATCGAGAGCGCGATGAGCCGCATCCGAGTGACCGCGTTGTGGATCGACAGCTCCGAGGAGTCGAGCAGATCGCGGATCACCACCCGGTCCCGGGTCTCCTCCAGCACCTCGAGGCCGACGAGCCCCTGGGTCGCCTCCCGGATGGTCCGTCGCTGCTCGGTGCTGATGCGCGACGATTCCAGCGCGATGATGTCGAACCCGCTGACGTACATCGTCATCACGGCCCGCCTGAGCTCCTCGTCGACGAGGTCCGTGACGTCGAGCGATCCCTCGGTCCGCTCCTCCTCGCTGCGCGGCGTGAGAAACAGCGAGTCGCCGTCCGGGTAGAACTCGACCTCGCTCCCGGCGCTGACCCCGTTCTCCGTCGCCCAGTCCTTCGGGATGGAGACGGTGTACGTCGATCCGCCCGTGACCTGGACCTTCCGGGTCTCGACCATGACGGGACGTGAGCGGTCGAACACAATAAATGTGTATCTCTCTATATACTCATAACCTTCCTCCGTACCGGTCGTCCCGTCGGCTCATCGTCCGCGCACGGAACGCGCCGCCGACGGACGATCGACGTACTGCGCGGCGTACGAACGAAGAGCCGCAGCCCGCGGCAGTCGCGACCCTCCCGGTACCGACCGTCCGATCCGCTCGCCTGACGTCGGGAATAGATATCTATATAGATATCATAGTAGGGTATTTACCGATATCGGCGCCAGATTCGGGCGATGACACGCGACACGACGGGCGGCGTCTCGCGGCGACAGTTCCTCGTGGCATCCGGCGTGGCCGGCGCGACCGGCCTGGCCGGGTGTACGACGGGCGAGAGCGGCGGGAGCGGGTCCGGCGGGTCGGACGGGCTCTCCGGCGAGATCGCCATCGCCGGGTCGTCGACGGTGTTCCCCATCGCGTCGGCGGTCGCCGAGAAGTTCCAGGAGAAGCACTCGGGCGTAGACATCTCGGTCCAGTCCACCGGGTCCGGCGGCGGCTTCTCGAACTTCTTCTGCCCCGGCAAGACCGACTTCAACAACGCGTCCCGCCCGATCAAACCCGAGGAGAAGCAGCTCTGCCGGGACAACGGGGTCGAGTGGCACGAGGTCACCATCGCCACCGACGCCCTGACCGTCGTCGTCAACAACGAGGCCGACTTCGTCGACTACCTCACCGTCGACGAGCTCGTGCGGATCTGGGGCCCGGACGCGGGGAGCGGACAGAAGTGGAGCGACATCCGCTCGGAGTTCCCGGACGAGGAGATCGAGCGCTACGGCGCCGCCGAGACCTCGGGCACCTTCGACTACTTCACCGAGGCCGTCATGGGGGAGGAGGGCGCCCACACCCAGGACTACCAGGCGACCGAGGACGACAACACCATCGTCCAGGGCGTCTCCGGCAGCAAGTACGCCATCGGCTACTTCGGGTTCGCGTACTATCAGGGGAACAAGGACAAGGTGAAGGCCCTCGCCATCGACGACGGCGACGGGGAGCCGGTCGAGCCGACGCTTCAGAACGCCAAGACCGGGGAGTACACCCCGCTCTCGCGGCCGCTGTTCACCTACCCCTCGAAGGAGGCGATGACCGAGCGCCACAAGGCCGAGTTCGCCCGGTACTTCGTCGAACAGAGCGCCAACAGGGAGCTCATCGCCGACCAGATCGGCTACGTGCCGAACACCGAGGAGGCGATGCAGGAGCAGCTCTCGCAGCTCAACGACTTTATCGACGAGGCGCAGTCGTAATCGACCCGAAACCCCTGCCGTTTTGTCGCCGCCGCACACAGGGCCGACCGATGAACCGATACCCGAGCGAGTCCGACCGCGGGGGAGCGAATGGGTACTGACATCTCCGAGGTCGCGGGCGGCCGGTCGCGCTCGATCCGCGAGCGCACCTACCAGGCCGTCTTCCTGCTCTGTGCCGTCATCTCGGTGCTCACGACCGTCGGCATCGTGTTCGCGCTCACGGTCGACGCCATCGGCTTCTTCGCCGAATACCCCGTCGTCCGGTTCCTGACCGGCACCAACTGGAGTCCGGGCATCAAGCCGATCACCTTCGGCGTGCTCCCGCTCGTGTTCGGGACCGTCGTGGTGACGGTTACGTCGGCCTTTGTCGCCCTTCCTATCGGCCTGCTCACCGCCATCTACCTCAGCGAGTACGCGAGCGCACGAACCCGCGCCTACCTCAAACCGGCGCTGGAGGTTCTCGCCGGCATCCCGACCGTCGTCTACGGGGTGCTCGGCCTGGTGTACGTCACACCGTTCCTCCGCGCGACGGTCTTCCCCTCCATCTCGACGTTCAACGTCCTCTCGGCGTCGCTGCTCGTCGGCATCATGATCGTCCCGATGGTCGCCTCCATCAGCGAGGACGCGATGAACGCCGTACCCGACTCGCTGCGGCAGGCGGGCTACGGCCTCGGAGCGACGAAGTTCGAGGTGTCGACCGGCGTGGTCGTGCCCGCGGCGGCGTCCGGCATCGTCTCCTCGTTCATCCTCGCGCTCTCGCGGGCCATCGGCGAGACGATGATCGTCGTCATCGCCGCCGGGTCCAACGCCCGCCTCCCGCCGGTCCGTAGCGCCGACCTCCTCGGGATCGGCCTCCCGTACGTCCACCCGGCGGACGTCTTCCTCGAACCCGCACAGCCCATGACCTCGGCGATGGTCCAGCTGGCGAGTTCGGACATCACCGGCGGCTCGCTCGCGTACAACGCCCTCTTCGCCATCGGGATCACGCTCTTCGTCATCACGCTCGTCATGAACGTGCTGAGCGACGTGCTCGTCAGACGGTACCGGGAGGAGTACTGATGACGACGGCCGAACCCACCGACGCCGAGTTCGAGTCGGTCAGCCGGGTCAGGGGGGTCGCGTTCAGGTACCTCGCGCTCGGGGCCTCGCTGGTCGGCATCGTCACCCTCGCGGTGCTGCTCGGCTACGTCGCCGTCGACGCCTTCGGCCTCCGGGCCGCCGCCCCGGCCTGGTTCCTCGCCTTCTTCCTCGCACTCGTGGCCCCCACGGGGGCGTTCCTCGCCTACGCCTTCCGGCGTCCGACCGTCTGGGATACCGCGCTCGGGACGACGGTCCGCCTGCTCGGGGGGACCGCCCTCGCGACCGCCGTCGTCGTGCTCTTCGTCGTCGCCGACGTCCAGCTCTGGTTTCTGGTCTTCACGCTCGGCGTCGTCCCGCCGGTCCTCGCGGTCGCCTACGGACGGTACGCCGAGGACCCGCGGCTCGGCTTCCCGGTGCCCCACCTCCTGTTTCTCGGCGGTACCCTCGCCGCCGTCGTCGTCAAGGGCCCGCTCGGCGTCTATCCGACGGACGCCATAATCTACGCCTGGACGCTCGCCGTCCCCGCGGCGGCGTACGTCGGCGGCCGGTGGTTCCGTCGCGCCGGCCGTCGCGCCGGCGCCGCGGCCGGGGTGGCGGCGCTCGCCGTCGCCGTCGGCGGCGGGATCGGGATCGCCGCCGTGGTAGGGGTCAGACCCGCCGTGGGCATCGTGCTCGGCGTCGTGCCGCTCGTCGTCACGCTCTCGTACGCCGCCGAGACGGTCCGCGACCGGCCGCTCGGCCGCCGTGGGCTCCTCTTCCCGGTCGTGGTCGTCGGGGGCACGCTCGTCGGGCAGGTCGCCGTGACGACCCTCGGCGTCGCCGGGCCGGAGCCCTGGCTCGACTGGGCGTTCCTCACGAACGCGCCCTCGCGGTTCCCCGAGGAGGCGGGGCTCTACCCGGCGATCATCGGGTCGGTGTTCATCATCTCGCTGGTCGCCGCGTTCTCCTTCGTCGTCGGCGTCGCGTCCGCCATCTACCTGGAGGAGTACGCCCCCGAGTCGGGCGTCGGCGGCGCGGTGACGCGGCTCATCCAGGTCAACATCTCGAACCTCGCCGGCGTTCCGTCGGTCGTGTACGGCCTGCTCGGCCTCGGCGTGTTCGTGAACCTGCTGGGCCTCGGCTTCGGCGTCGTCTTGGTGGCGGCGCTCACCCTGTCGCTTCTCATCCTGCCCATCGTCGTCATCGCCGCCCAGGAGGCGCTCCGGTCGGTGCCGGACGCGCTCCGCCAGGCCTCCTACGGCATGGGCGCGACCCGGTGGCAGACCGTCCGGTCGGTCGTCATCCCGGAGGCGCTGCCGGGCATCCTGACCGGTACCATCCTGGCGCTCGGGCGGGCCATCGGGGAGACGGCCCCGCTCATCATCATCGGCCTGGCGACCACGCGGTTCTCCCCGCCGACCGGCCTCCTCAGCAAGACGACCGCCATGCCCACCCAGATCTTCGGGTGGGCGTTTCTTCCCCAGGAGGCGTTCCGCGAGGGCGTCCTCGCGGCGGGCGTGGTCACCCTGATGGCCGTGTTGCTCACCATCAACTCCGTCGCCATCTACGTGCGGAATAAATATGAACGGGAGTCCTGAAACATGAGCGAGGACATGACGACATCGGACCCGGCGACCGACGACGAGGGGCTGATCGACACCGACCCCGGTCGCGGCGGCCTGGACGAGCGGACCCGCGACGCGGGCGGCGGGACCCGAACGATCGTCGAGAGCCGGGACCTGAGCGTGTGGTACGGCGAGGAGCGCGCGCTCCGGAGCATCGACATCGAGATCCCCGAGCGGCAGGTCACGGCCATCATCGGGCCCTCCGGCTGTGGGAAGTCGACCTTCCTGCGGTGTATCAACCGGATGAACGACCTCGTCGACGCCGCTCGGGTGGAGGGGGAACTCCTGTTCGACGGCACCGACGTCTACGGCGAGGACGTCGACCCCGTCGCGCTCCGCCGGCGCATCGGGATGGTCTTCCAGCAGCCCAACCCCTTCCCCAAGAGCATCTACGACAACGTGGCCTACGGCCTCCGGGTCCAGGACCGGACCGAGAACCTCGACGCGAAGGTCGAGGACGCCCTCAAGCGGGCGGCCCTCTGGGACGAGGTGGCCGACCGCCTCGACGAGCGGGGCACCGACCTCTCCGGCGGACAACAGCAGCGGCTCTGTATCGCCCGTGCCATCGCCGTCGACCCCGACGTGATCCTGATGGACGAACCCGCCTCGGCGCTCGACCCGGTCGCGACCTCCCAGATCGAGGACCTCATCGACGAACTCCGCCGGGACTACACCGTCATCATCGTCACCCACAATATGCAGCAGGCGGCCCGCATCTCCGACCGGACCGCGGTCTTTCTCACCGGCGGCGAACTCGTCGAGTTCGACGACACCGACCGGATCTTCGAGGACCCGGAGAGCGAGCGCGTCGAGGACTACATCACCGGGAAGTTCGGGTGACGTCGGCCCGGATGACCCGCGTCAGACGTACGCGGAAGCGTTAACACCGCGCACGGCGAACAGGACGCATGGCGAGACAGCAGTACCAGGACCGGCTCGCCGACCTCCGGGCCGACGTCCTCTACATGAGCGAGCTGGTGGCCGACCGGCTCCGGCGCGCCCTCGACGCGATCGAGCGCAAGGACGCCGAGCTGGCTCGCGAGGTCATCGAGGGCGACGAGGAGATCAACGAGCTGTACCTCGACCTCGAGGGCGACTGTGTCGACCTGCTGGCGCTCCAGCAGCCGGTGGCGGGGGACCTGCGGTTCATCACGGCCTCGTTCAAGATCCTGACCGACCTCGAGCGCATCGCCGACCTGGCGGTCAACCTCGGCGACTACGCACAGGAGGCCGAGCGCGACGTGTTCCCCGACGTCGACGTCCAGCGGATCGGGACCGAGACGCTGTCGATGCTCGACGCGGCCATGACCGCCTACGAGGAGGAGGACCCCGAGCGGTGCTGGGCGGTCGCGGAGCGCGACGAGGAGGTGGACGCGATGTGCGAGGCGGCTAGCGAGGCGGTCGTCAGGGACCTCATCGCGGCCACCGAGCTCACCGAGGACGAGGTCGAGGAGATGATGCCCGAGGTCCGGCGGCTCCTGCTCACCATCCGGGACCTCGAACGGGTCGGCGACCACGCGGTGAACGTCGCCGCCCGCACGCTCTACATGGTCGAGAACGACGAGGAACTGCTGGAGTAGCTACTGGAACCCGATCCGGCCGCCGCCGGCCGCGTCGAGCCGGTCGCGCCCGCCGCCCTTGAACTGCTCCTCCATCCGCTCGTAGTAATCGAGGATCTCGTCGGTGATCGTGGGCCGGACGCTCTCGATGGCCTGCCGGAAGTGGCGCATCTCGACCGTGTCGGCCGCGTCGTCCTCCCGGAGCGCCTCCATCGCCGCCTCGCGGGCGATGGACTCGAGGTCCGAGCCGACGTAGCCGTCGGTTATCTCCGCGACCTCGCGCAGCGAGACGTCGGGCGAGAGCGGGGAGTCGCGGGTGTGGATCTTCAGGATCTGCTCGCGGCCCTCCTCGCCGGGCTCGCCGATCATCACGAGCCGGTCGAACCGGCCCGAGCGCAGGAGCGCGGGGTCGATCATGTCCGGGCGGTTGGTCGCGCCGATGACCATCACGTTGCCCATCTCCTCCAGCCCGTCGAGCTCGGTCAGGAGCTGGTTGACGACCCGTTCCGAGACGTTGTTGCCCAGCTCGTTGCCGCGCGAGGGCGCCAGCGAGTCGAGCTCGTCGAAGAACACGACCGTCGGCGAGACCTGCCGCGCCTTCCGGAAGGTCTGCCGGATGGCCTTCTCGCTCTCGCCGACCCACTTCGAGA
>JBDGSZ010000023.1:0-12022 GCA_042217265.1 Haloferacaceae archaeon | reverse complement strand
CTTGTTCGACAAATCCACGGGCAGAGTACGCCCACAAGACCAAGTCGCCTGCAAATCTTAATATCCCAACGTGGGAATCCCATGGCTTCAGCCGTGGGAGGAAGTCAAGACCGCCGGAGGCCCTCGCCGATGCCCTCGGCGTCCCCGCACTCGGGACAGCGGTAGTGCCAGCCGTCCTCGGTCGCCCGGCCCTCGGGGAACTCGGCGCCGCAGTTCCGACAGACGAGGACGTCGCGGCCGCGCTTCGCGGTGAGATCCGCTCCCTGCATGCTCCAGATTTCGTTCTCGCAACCTTTTCAAAATATCGGTTCGGGCCGACGTATCGGACAGTAAGGCACCGGACGCGGGGGATTTTCGACCGAACGGTCGCTCAGTCGCCGCCGAGGATGCCGCGGTGGGTCATGCGTTCGGGGTCGAGCACCTCGTCGACCTCGTCCTCGTCGAGGTAGCCCTCGTCGACGACGACCTCGCGTACCGTCCTGCCCTCGGCGAGGGCCCGCTTGGCCACCTTCGAGGCCTTATCGTAGCCGATGGCGGGGTTGAGCGCGGTGGCGAGCGCCATCGACTGCTCGACCTGGCGCTCGCAGCGTTCCTCGTTGGCCGCCAGTTTCGCGACGAACCGCTCGGCGAAGGTCTCGCTCGCGTTGGCGAGCATCGTCGCGGACTGGAGGAAGTTGTGCGCGATGACCGGCTTGTAGAGGTTGAGGTCGATCTGCCCCTCCGCCGCGCCCGCGCTCACGGCGGCGTCGTTGCCGACGACCTGCTTGTGGACCTGGTTGACGGCCTCGGCGACGACCGGGTTGATCTTGCCGGGCATGATCGACGATCCGGGCTGGTTCTCCGGCTGTTCGATCTCGCCGAGGCCGTTGCGCGGGCCGGAGGCGAGCAGGCGGAGGTCGTTCGCGACCTTGTTGAGCGACCCGGCGACGACCCGGAGGGCGCCGTGGGCCTCGCTCATCGCGTCGTGGGCGGCCTGGGCCTCGAAGTGGTTGTCGGCCTCGCGGAAGGGAAGCCCGGTCTCCTCGGCGATGTACTCCGCCGCCCGCTCGGGGAACTCGGGGGGGGTGTTCAGGCCCGTCCCGACTGCGGTGCCGCCGAGGGCCAGCTCCGCGAGGCGGTCGCCGACGTCGTCGAGCCGCGCGATCCCCTTCTCGACCTGCGCCCGGTAGCCGGAGAACTCCTGACCGAGGCGGACCGGCGTGGCGTCCTGGAGATGGGTGCGGCCGGTCTTGACCACGCCGTCGAACGCCTCCTCCTTCGCCGCGAGGGCGTCGCGCAGGGTCTCCAGGGCGGGCCGGAGGTCCTTCTCGACCGCCTCGAGCGCCGCGACGTGCATGGCCGTCGGGATCACGTCGTTCGAGGATTGTCCGAAGTTGACGTGGTCGTTCGGGTGGACGACCCGGTCGCCGACCGTCGCGCCCGACAGTTCGGCGGCGCGGTTGGCGATCACCTCGTTGGCGTTCATGTTCGAGGACGTGCCGCTCCCGGTCTGGAAGACGTCGACCGGGAACTGGTCGTCGTGGTCGCCGGCGATCACCTCGTCGGCGGCCTCGACGACGGCGTCGGCGACGTCGTCGTCGAGCAGGCCGAGGTCGCGGTTGGCCCGCGCGGCCGCCTTCTTGACGACCCCGAGCGCGCGGACGAACCGCCGGCCGAACGTCTCGCCGCTGATGGGGAAATTCTCGATCGCGCGTTGGGTTTGTGCCCCCCAGTAGGCGTCCGCCGGCACGCGCATCTCGCCAAGGCTGTCCTCCTCGATCCGGTAGTCGTCGGTCATGTCCGGCCGGAGGCGGCGTCCGGTGGTAAAACTACCCGGTTTCGGGCGGCGGAACGAGGACGTGGCCGGCCGGGACCCCCTGACGCCGCCGACGGCCGTACCGATCGGGCCCCGCGCTCGGCAGGGTCGGCGCCGGGACCGCGGGGTCCCCGCGGGCCGGCACGGACGCCGGTGGGGGGCGTCCGGACGGCTAGTCCCCGGAAGCGGGCGACCGGAGCGCCGTCACTCCGCCCGCTCGGCCCACTCGTCGGGGGTGTAGGTCGTCACGTCGAGGGCGTGGATGTCGGTCGTCATGTGGTCGCCGAGCGCGTCGTAGACCATCTCGTGGCGGTTCACGATGGTCACGCCCTCGAACGCGGGCGCGACCACCTCGACGGCGAAGTGCTCGTGTTCGTCCTCGCCCGGGTGTGGCGTGCGCTCGGCGTGGACGACCTCCGCGCCCTCGACTCCCTCCTCGATCAGTCGGGCGACCCTCGCGGTCTCCATGTCCCGACCCGGGGGCCCGAGGGAAATAAGCCGGGCGGTCCACGCACCGCCGGGCTTAATCCGTCGCCCCGCGTTTGGACGGACGCGATCACGACGACGGTCGCCGCGACACATGGCACGGCTGACGCTCGACGGGGTACGAAAGCGGTTCGACGAGGAGGACCGCCCGGCGGTCGACGACCTCTCGCTCTCGGTTCGCGACGGCGAGTTCCTCGTCGTCGTCGGCCCGTCGGGCTCGGGGAAGACGACCCTCCTGCGTCTGGTCGCCGGCGTCGAGGACCTCGACGCGGGGTCGATCCGCCTCGACGGCGTCGACATCGACCACCTGGCGCCCAAGGACCGGGACGTGACGATGGTGTTCCAGAACTACGCCCTCTACCCGTCGATGACGGTCCGGGAGAACCTCGCGTTCGGGCTGGAGCAATCGACCGAGGTGCCGCCCGACGAGATCGGCGAACGGTTGCGGTGGGCGGCCGACATGCTCGGCCTGGGGGGCCTGCTCGACCGCACCCCGGACGGCCTGTCGGGCGGGGAACAACAGCGCGTGGCGCTCGGCCGGGCGGTCGTTCGCGACCCGTCGGTGTTCCTGATGGACGAGCCGCTGTCGAACCTCGACGCCCGGCTCAGCGACGAGATGCGCACGGAGATCGCCCGCATCCAGGCGGAACTCGGAACGACGACGCTCTATGTCACCCACGACCAGACCGAGGCGATGTCGATGGGCGACCGCATCGCCGTCCTCCGCGCGGGCCGGGTCCAGCAGGTGGGGACGCCACAGGAGTGCTACGGGACGCCGGTCAACCGGTTCGTCGCCGGCTTCCTCGGCGAGCCGGCGATGAACTTCGTCGAGTGCGAGCGGCGGGACGACGCGCTCGTCGCGGGCGATCTCGCGTTCCCGCTGTCGTCGGACCAGCGCGCCGCCGTCGGGAGCGCGACGCGGGTGACCCTCGGCGTCCGGCCGCCGGATCTGGACCTCGTCGCCGCCGCCGAGGGCGACGTGGCGGCGACCGTCGAGACGACCGAGCCCACGGGCCGCCGGACGACGGTCAACCTCGACCCCGGCGGGGCGGTCTCGACCGACGTGCCTGCCGAGCGCGACGGGGGGCGCGCGCCGCTGGTTGCGACCGTGACCGGCCCCGCCGGGGTCGGGCGGGGGGAGCGCGTCGGCGTCCGAATCCCGCAGGACGCCGTCCACCTGTTCGACGGCGGGAGCGGCGAGGCGCTCTACAACCCGACCTGACGCTACTGCCGGTACCGCCGGTCGTCGTCGACCTGCGGGTAGCCGTCGGCGCCCGACATCTCGTCGTACGTGACGCCGGCGAGGTACTCGTCGTAGGTGACGTCGTACCCGCGCCGGAGGTGGAAGTCCAGGTCGCCCGTGTCGACGGTCGTCCGGAAGAGGGCGTGGACGGCCCGCTCGACCAGGTCGTCGGCGTCCTCGCCGAGGGCGGCGGCGAGCATCGCCAGCTCGTTGCGCGTCCCGCGGTCGAGGTCGACCGTCAGCTCCCCGTCCAGGTCGCCGTACTCGTCGCGGACCGCGGCGTCGAGGTCGTCGAGGCTCATGCCCGCGGGGACGGCGCCTCGCGGCATACGGCTTTCGCACTCCCGGCGACGGGTCGAATCGCGACCGTCACGGCTAACCGTCGCCCCGCGTACCCGGGAACGATGACCGACGGGCGCGACCCGCTCCCGGCGGCGCCGGCCGACCTCGACCCCGTGCGCGAGTCGCTGGTCGCGTGGTACGAGGACGACCACCGGTCGTTCCCGTGGCGCGAGACGACCGACCCCTACGCGGTCCTCGTCTCGGAGGTGATGAGCCAGCAGACCCAGCTCGGGCGGGTGGTCGACGCCTGGGAGGACTTCCTCGACCGCTGGCCGACCGTCGCGGACCTCGCGGCCGCGGACCGGGGGGAGGTGGTACGGTTCTGGTCGGACCACAGCCTCGGGTACAACAACCGGGCGAAGTACCTCCACGAGGCCGCCCGGCAGGTGGTCGACGAGCGCGACGGCGCGTTCCCCGAGACGCCCGCCGAACTGGAGGAACTGATGGGCGTCGGCCCCTACACCGCCAACGCCGTGGCGTCGTTCGCGTTCGACGCGGGCGACGCCGTGGTGGACACGAACGTCAAGCGGGTCCTGTACCGCGCGTTCGACGTCGAGGACGACGACGACGCCTTCGAGCGGGCGGCGAACGAACTCATGCCCGCGGACGAATCGCGGGTGTGGAACAACGCCATCATGGAGCTCGGGGGCGTGGCCTGCGGAACGGCGCCGCGGTGTGACGAGGCCGGGTGCCCGTGGCGGGAGTGGTGTCGCGCCTACCGGACGGGCGACTTCACGGCGCCCGACGTGCCCGACCAGCCCGATTTCGAGGGGAGCCGGCGGCAGTTCCGCGGGCGAATCGTCCGCGCTCTGGGCGAACGCGACGAACTCCGACTCGACGAACTCGGGCCGAAGGTCCGCGTCGACTACGCGCCCGACGGGAAGCACGGCCGCGAGTGGCTGCGGGATCTGCTGACCGATCTGGCCGACGACGGGCTCGTCGACGTGGAGGAGCGCGACGGCGACGTCGTCGCCCGGCTCCGGCGGTGACCGACGGGGAGGTTGAACTCCCCCACATGTTGGGGCGCCCTTTCAGGCGTCTGCCGTCCGTACCCGGTAGCGCCGCGACGGTGACCTTGGGCCTCATCCGGTCGCGGCGTTCTCGCCATCCCCTCGACCGGGCCGCGTCCACGACGCCCGCCCGGTTCCGGTGGCGTTTAGTCGCGCGGGCCGCTCCGTGCGGACATGACGACTCGCGTCGTCGCCGTCTCCGGGAGCCTGCGCGACGGAAGCTACACGCGGACCGGCCTGCGGTACGCGCTGGCGGGCGCGGCCGGCGCCGGCGCCGACGTCGAACTCCTCGACCTCCGTGACTACGACCTGCCGCCGCTCGATCCGGACCGCGAGAAACAGGGCGACGCCGCGGCGTTCGCGGCCGCGGTGCGCGAGGCCGACTCCGTGCTCGTCGGGACGCCGATGTACCACGGCTCGTGCTCGGGCGTGGTGAAGAACGCGCTCGACCACTGTGGCTTCGACGAGTTCGAGGAGACCACCGTCGGCCTGCTGGCGGTGTCCGGCGGGGCGTTCCCGGTGACCGCGCTGGAGCACCTGCGGTCGGTCTGTCGGGCGCTGAACGCGTGGGTCCTCCCCCACCAGGCGGCGCTCCCGCGCGTCCGCTCGGCGTTCGAGGCCGCGAGCGTCGAGACGGCGGCGGGGACCGTCGAGCGGGCCTTCGTCGACGACGACCTCGAGGCCCGGGTCCGGACGCTCGGCCGCCGCGCGGTCGAGTACGCGGACATCCAGCCCGACCCGGCGACGTTCGAGTCCGGACAGAACCGCGGCGCGGACTGATCGGCCGCAAGCGACACGCCCAAACCCGACCCGGCCGTACCGCGCGGCGTGACGACCTGGGTCGAGAACCCCCGCGGGGGGCGGGAACGCGGCCCGCGCGGGCTGGTCCGGGCGTGGGTCGAGGTACTCGTCCGGCCACGCCGGTTCTTCCGGAACGGCGTCGCACCGGGCGACCAGGCCCCCGGACTCTCCTTCGCGGTCGCGGTGGCGCTCTCGTATCTCGCCGGCCTGATCGGGTCGGGCGCCGCGTCGGTCCCGCCGGACCTGCCGGTCGTGGGCGGGACCGGTGCGCTGGCGACGCTGTTCGTCGCGCTGGCGGTCGGCCTCGTGGTCGCGCCGGCGGCGCTCCACCTGACCGCCGCGCTCCAGACGCTCCTGCTCATCCCCCTAATCGACGACCGGGCCGGCGTGAGCGAGACGGTCCAGGCCATCGCGTACGCGTCGGCGCCTTGCGCGCTCGCCGGGCTCCCGGTTCCCGGGCTCCGCGTGCTCTGTGCGGGCTACGGGGCCGCGCTCCTGGTCGTCGGCCTGGCCGAGGTCCACGGCACGGATCCGGTTCGGGCGTCGGCGGCCGGCGCCGTCCCGGCCGCCCTCGTGTTCGGGTACGGCTTCGGGGGGTTCGCGGCCGCGACGGCGCTGTTGCGGTCGTGGTACGTCCTGTGAGCGCCCCGCCGGGGGCGCGGGCGTTTCGACAACCGTTTTACCCGGGAACCGCTTGTTCCCGCCAATGGACTGGAACACACACGAGGAGGACGTCTGGTTCGAGTTTCGCGGCTCCGACCCACAACAGCTGACGCCCGGCCGCTACTACAAGGGTACGGTCGACGGCTTCGCCGACTTCGGCGTGTTCGTCGACCTCGCGCCCGGCGTGACCGGCCTGCTCCACCGGTCGGAACTCGACCGGCGGCTGGAGAGCCTCGACTGGGACCCCGGCGACACCGTCTTCGTCCAGGTGAAGAACGTCCGCGACAACGGCAACATCGACCTGGCCTGGTCCATCCGGCAGTCCGAGGCCGAGTTCCGCGGCGCCCGGGTCGACGACCCCGACGGCGAGGACGGCGGCGAGCCCATCGAGGGCGGCGCGACGTCGGACGACGACGAGGGCCCCGTGCGACACCGGCCGGAGCCACAGGACGAGCGGGGCGGCGGGACCGACGGGTCGCGCGGCGGACGATCATCGGAATCGAGCGGGTCCGCCGACGGCGAACCGGGCGACGCCTCCTCGACGGGCGACGCGTCGGCGGACGCCGACGTCTCGACCGGCGACGCGTCGACGGGTGACGCGGCCGGCGAGTCGGCGAACGGCTCGTCGACCGGCGAGGCGTCGTCGACCGAGGCGGCGAACGAGACGACGAACGTGTCGTCGGCCGGCGGGCCGGCCGGCGGCGCGGGCGGGGGCGGCGCGGTCGTCGAGACGGAGCGACCCGCGGAGTCGGGAGCCACGGAGGCCGAGCGCGTGCCGGTCGGCGACCTCGACGACCTGGTCGGAGAGACGGTCAGGCTCGACGTCGAGGTGGTCGGCATCCGGCAGACCGGCGGCCCGACCATCTTCGAGGTCCGCGACGAGACCGGGACCGCGGACGTGGCGGCGTTCGTCGAGGCCGGGGTCCGCGCCTACCCCGACATCGAGGTGGGCGACGCGGTGCGGATCGACGGCGAGGTCGAACGCCGGCGCGGCGAACTACAGGTCGAATCCGAGTCGGTCGAGGTCCTCGAAGGTGACGCGGCCGAGGCGGTTGCCGGCCGCCTCGAGGACGCGCTGGCCGAGCGGGCGCGGCCCGAGGCGTTCGAGCCCCTGGCCGACCACGAGCCCGTGGCCGCGGCGGCCGACGCGCTCCGCGAGGCCGCGACGGCGATCAGGCGGGCGGTCTTCGACGGCCGGCCCGTCGTGGTGCGCCACGCGGCGACGGCGGACGGCTACGTGGCCGGGGCGGCGCTGGAGCGGGCGGTCCTGCCGCTCGTCCGCGAGGAGCACGCGAAGGCCGACGCCGAGTACCACTACTTCGACCGGCGGCCGCTCGACGACGCGGTCTACAGCATGGAGGCGGCGACGAACGACGCCACCCGGATGCTCTCGGACCGCGAGCGGTTCGACGAGCAGCTCCCGCTGGTCGTGCTCGCCGGCGTGGGCAGCACCGTCGAGTCGACCGACGGCCTCGGCCTGCTCGGGGTCTACGGCGCCGAGCGGGCGGTCGTCGACGCCGCGCCGGCCGACGACGAGGTGGCCGAGGAGGTCGAGACCCTGGTCGACCCGACGCGGGAGGGCGCCGACGCCGAGGGCCTGACCACCGGCGCGCTGGCGGCGACGCTCGCGGCGGGGGTCAACGCCGACGTGCGCGACGACCTCGCCCACTTGCCGGCGACGAGCTACTGGGAGGACGCGCCAGCGGCGTACGTCGATCTCGCCGCCGAGGCGGGCTACGACCCCGAGGACACCCGCCGCCTCCGCGAGGCGGTGGCCCTGGAGGCCTACTACCAGTCCTACGAGGACAAGCGCGAACTCGTGCGCGACCTGCTGTTCGACGACGCCCCGGCGCCAGCGACCCGGCGGGACGGGAGCGCCGACCGGACGGCTGGCGACCTGGTCGAGCACGTCAGCGAGCAGTTCCGCGAGAAGCTGGACGCGGAGATCGAGACCGCCGAGGTCAACCTCGAACGCCGCGACGTCGGCGACCTCTCGGTGGCGGTCCTCGACGCCGACGCGTACACCCACCGGTACGACTTCCCGCCAACCGACCTCCTCGCCGACGAGCTCCATCGGCGCAACCGGGGCGACGGGGGCGCGTTCGTGACCGTCGCCCTCGACGAGGACGACCTCTACCTCCGGTCGACGGCGGACCTCGGCGTCCGCGAGACCGCCGAGCAGGCGAGCGAGTACGCCCCCGACGCGGGCATCGGCGCCGCGGGCGTCCGCGAGGGCCGCATCGAGTTCCTCTCGGGCGAGCGCGAAGCGGTCGTCGAGGCCGTCATCCGGGCCGTCGTCGAGGAGTTGAGCTGAGCGTCGCACAACCGGGGACTCATTAGCGTGGCACCCGACCGTCCGCCGTGATGGCCGGCGCCGACACCGACGCCAGCGCGCGTACGGCGTTCGACCGGGTCTGCGAGCGCCTCGTCGAGCGCATCCTCGCGGGCGAGGTTGACCGCGACTCCCTGGAGACGGCGAAGATCGAGGCCTGCCGGGAGTTCTCGGCGCCGAAGGTGCCAAAGAACACTGACCTGCTCGACTACGCCCCCGAGGAGCGCCGTGACGAGGTGATGGCGGTCGTCAGGCGCAAGCCGGTCCGGACGGCATCCGGCGTCTCGCCGGTGGCGATCATGACCTCGCCACACACCTGCCCGCACGGCCGGTGTCTCTACTGCCCGGGCGGCCCCGCGAGCGAGTTCCCGTCGGCGCAGTCGTACACGGGCCACGAACCCGCCGCCGCGCGGGGCAAGCAGAACGACTACGACCCGTACGGGCAGGTGCGCCTCCGCCTGGAGCAGTTGCGGAAGATCGGCCACCCGGTCGACAAGGTCCACCTCATCCTGATGGGCGGGACGATGACCGCCCGGAGCGCCGACTACCAGGAGTGGTTCGTGAAGGAGGCCCTGCGGGCGATGAACGAGTACGACGTCGACGCCCGGCCCGATCCCGCGGAGGACGAGTCGTTCGCGCCCGACCGCGGGGACCGCCCGTTCCGCTACCTGGAGGACGTGAAGGCGCGGAACGAGACCGCCGACGTGCGGTGTACGGGGATCACCTTCGAGACCAAGCCCGACTGGTGTGGGCCCGAGCAGATCGACCGGATGCTCCGCCTCGGCGGAACGAAGGTGGAGGTCGGGGTCCAGACGACCTACGAGCGGATCAACCGGGAAATGCACCGCGGGCACGGCGTCCAGGCCTCGATCGACGCCAACCGCCGCCTGCGCGACGCGGCGTTCAAGGTCGGCTTCCACATGATGCCCGGGCAGCCGGGGATGAGCCGCGAGATGTGCCGCGAGGACTTCCGGCAGCTGTTCGACGACCCGCGGTGGCGGCCCGACTACCTCAAGATCTACCCGACGCTGGTCGTCGAGGGCACGCGGGTCTACGACGACTGGCACCGCGGTGACTTCGACCCGCTGACCAGCGAGGAGGCCGCCGACCTCGTGGCTGAGGTGATGGGCGACCTCCCCGAGTACGTCCGCCTCCAGCGCGTCCAGCGGGACATCCCGGCGGACTTCATCGACGCGGGGGTGCAGAAGTCGAACCTGCGGCAGCTGGCCGAGCGGCGGGCCGACGAGCGGGGCATCGAGCTCCGGGACATCCGCGCCCGCGAGGCGGGCCTGAGCGAGGCCGACCCGGACCCCGAGCGGGTGGAGCTCGACGTGACGACCTACGCGGCCGCCGGGGGCCGCGAGCACTTCCTGCACTTCGAGGACCCGGAGAGCGACCTGCTCGTCGGGTTCTGTCGCCTGCGCTACCCCTCGTACTCGCACGCGGTCGAGGGGCCGAACGGGACCGACCACGTCCGGCCCGAACTCGCGGACGCGGCGCTGGTCCGCGAGCTCCACGTCTACGGGAGCGAGGCCGGCCTCGGGGGCGACGGCGAGTGGCAACACCGGGGCTACGGCCGCCGGCTCGTCCGCCGGGCCGAGGAACTGGCCCGCGCGGACGGCTTCGGGAAGCTCGCCGTCATCTCGGGCGTCGGCGTCCGCCGGTACTACCGGGAGAAGCTCGGGTATCACCAGGACGGACCGTACGTGTCGAAACGGCTCTGAGGGCGGAGACGAGCGGTCGAACGGGGCGCGGGCGGCGGAGCCGCCCGGAACGCCACAACAGGAACTTGTTTCCCCTTTCCCGGACGGTCGAGACGGGAATCCGGGCGGTTACGCGCGGACGCGCGATCCCGGCAGCCGCTCTCCCGGATTTAGCGGCAACTGTTTCTTGTTGTGGGTAGAACCGTGATGATTGGCCGGGAGGCGAGGGGGCATGTACCGTGGAAGCGTACTACGCGGGAACGTCGGTCGGACCGACGGGAGAACCATGAACACGGTAGAGCGATGGAAGCAGGAAAAACACCCGCTCGACGTCATCGACGACGTGCGGGAGTACGCGGAGGGCGGCCTCACGTTCGACGAGATCGAGGAGCGGGCGGGCGACGGCGAGTGGGAGCGCCTGAAGTGGGCTGGACTGTACGCCCACGGGCGGCGGCGGGGCTACTTCATGATGCGAACCAAAGTCCCCGGAGGTCGTCTCACCCCCGAACAGGCCGCGGTCATCGGCGAGGTGGCCGACGAGTACGCCACCGCGCCGGAGGAACACGGCGGCGAGGAGCAAAACGAGATCTGGGGCGACGCCTTCCTCGACATCACCACGCGGCAGGACGTCCAGATGCACTGGATAGAGATCGAGGACGTCCCCGAGATATGGGAGCGCTACGCCGAGGTCGGCCTCACGACGGTCCAAGGGTGTGGCGACAGCGCCCGGAACGTCCTCGGATGTCCGGCCGCCGGGCTCTCGGACCACGAGTGCTTCGACGCCCAGCCGGTCGTCGACGCCGTCTCGGAGTTCTTCACCGAGAACCGCGAGTACGCGAACCTGCCGCGGAAGTTCAAGGTGACCATCACGGGCTGTCGGGAGGACTGCGCGCAGTCCCAGATCAACGACGTGGGGATGACCCCGGCGCGGAAGGAGACCGACGGCGAGACGTACTACGGCTTCCACGTCCGGGTCGGCGGCGGCCTGTCGGACGGCCCGCGGATGGCCACCGACATGGACGTGTTCGTCCCGCCGGAGGACGCCGTGGAGTTCTGCCGGGCGGTCGCCCAGACGTTCAAGGAACTGGGCGACCGGAACAACCGCGGCGTCTGCCGGATGCGCTACCTCGTCGAGCAGATGGGGATCGAGAGGTTCGAGGAGGCGGTCCGCGACCGGTGTACCGTCGACCTACCGACGCGCGGCGTCGACCTCACCGAGGGGTACACCGGCGACCACGTCGGCGTCCACGATCAGAAGGAGGAGGGCCTGACGTACGTCGGATTCAACGTCATCGCCGGCCGGATGGGAGGTGACGAGTTCGCCGAGGCCGCCCGCGCCGCGCGGGAGCACGGGACCGACGACGCGACCATCCGCCTCGCCACCGACCAGAACTTCCTGATCTCGCACGTCCCGGAGGGGAACCTCGGGACCCTGATGGACGAACCGGTCGCCCGGACGTACCGTCCCGACCCCGGGCCGTTCTCGCGCGGCGCCGTCGGCTGTACCGGCTCGGAGTTCTGCAACTACGACATCATCGAGACCAAGAACCGCGTCAGGCGGTGGGCGAAGGCGCTGGACCGTCGGATCGACACGCCCGACGACCTCGACGTCGTCCGGATGCACATGTCGGGCTGTTCGGCCTCCTG
>JBDGSZ010000053.1:0-12190 GCA_042217265.1 Haloferacaceae archaeon | reverse complement strand
CCCCAACTCCGGCATCCGCGATCAGCAGGTCGTCAACTACTCCGCCGAGGACGAGCGCACCCGCCTCTCGCTCCCCCTGCTCGTCACCTACGAGAGCGACATCGAGGCCGCGCGGGACCTCTTCGAGCGGGCGGCCCGGAGCTGTGAGGCGGTCATCGACGGCGGCCCGGACGTCCGCATCGGGGCTGCGCGCTACCCGGCGAAGCCAACGGCGTACATCGACGAGTACGCCGACAGCGGCGTCCTCATCACCCTCCGGTACTGGGCGAGCCAGCCCTACAAGCTGTTGACGGTCCGCTCGCAGGTCCAGACCGCCATCGGGGACCTGCTCGCCGAGAGCGACGCGGACGTGGAGATCGCGTACCCGCACCGCGAACTCGTCTTCGACGACGGGGACCTGACGGGGGGAGAGCCGACCGGCCACGGGGCGGAGTCCGTCCCCCGCCCGCCGCGCGACGACGGTTAGACGGTCACGACGGTGCTGTCCAGGCGCTCCCGGAGGAACGCCTCCACGTCGGGTTCGTCGAGGATCCGCCGCAGCGCACGGCGCCACCGCCCGGCCTGCTTGTGGCCGATGACGACCACGTCCGCGCCCGTCTCGACCACCTCCTCCAGGATGGCCTCCTCGACGAGGAACCCCCGGCGGACGACGTACCGCACGCGGTCGAGGCGGCCGAACTCGCGCTCGACGGCCCGCTTGAGGTCGGCGCGGGAGACGTCGCGGCCCTCCTGGTAGAGGTCGACGTGGAGGACGGCGAGGTCGGCATCGCGCTTCGCGGCGATGTCGACGGCCTCCGCCAGCGTGGCGCGGGAGTGGCGGCTGAGCGGGTACCGGACCGGCACCACGACGAGGGTCATCGCCGCCCCCGGTCCGGGCCGCCGCCGCGACAGTCGCCCGCGGAGGCGGGCGATGCCGGACGACCGGGGGTAGTCCGTCGGCGGGCGTGCGCTCGGTCCGCCTCCGTCCACATCCCGGTCAGTCCTCGAGTTCGAACGCGACCGTGACCTCGGCCTGGTACTCGCGATCCTCGACGGCGGCCACCTCGACGCCGAGTTCGTCGACCTCCACCCAGTGGACGTTGTCGAGCGTCTCCGTCGCCCGGTCGATGGCGTCGTCGGTGGCGTCGTCGAAGCTCTCCGAGCTCCGGCCGATCAGGGTGACCTTCTTGAACACCATGGACGGCGGTACGGCGGCCCGGGCCAAAAAGCCGCGTGTCGGGAGGCGTCAGCCGCCGTCGGTCGCCGGAACCCGGCCGTAGCCGCCGTCCCGCCGGCGGAAGTAAAGCGAGAAGAGCACGCCGGCGGCGACGCCGGCGAGCGTGGCCGCGAGGAAGTCGAGCATGAGCGCCCGCTCCACGACCGCCTCGGGCCGGCCGTCGAGCAGGAACGCGGTGCCGAGCGTGACGTCGAGGGTCCACTGGACGAGCGCCCAGACGCCGGCCGTGGCCGTCGTCGTGACCGCGACGAGGGCGACGGCGAAGGACTCGGTCATCCGGACGGGGGTGAAGACGTCGAGTTCGACCGCGACCACGAGCGCGACGGCCGCGACGGCGAGGTACGTCGAGACCCGGCCCGTGAGCGTGCGCCCCCCGAACGTCTCGCCGGCGACGAGGGCGCGGACGACGACCGGGAGGGTCGCCAGCGCGAGCACCTCGACGGGGAGCATGACCTCCGGGCTCCGGCGCGCGGCGGCCGGGAGGGCCATCACCAGGGCGACGACGAGCGCGAACGCCGCCCACAGGTAGTCGCCGTCGAGCGCGTCGAGGAGCGCGGTCAGGACCAGCGCGGCGACCAGCGTCCAGCCGAGGACGGCGTTGAGCCGCCGGGGCTGTAACACGTCGCGTAGCCCGGATTCCATGCGTTCGGGTGCGAGGCGGGGGGAGAAAACGCTTCGGCGTCGGTCCGGGGTTCCGCGGAGACGACCGGGGGAAGCCTGAGGGACCCGGAGCGTCCCGAACGCCACTCGCTCGTCGTGTCGTCCCCGGAAGCCGTCGGCTTCCGGCGCGCGGACGGGACGCGTGGCGGCGCCGGCCGAAGCGCCGACGAAGCCGGGACGGCCGGGGCCTTCGGGGCGACCTCGGCATCGCTCGCAGGCCCGTCCCGGCGCCACCGTGGCGGGGTGACGGGGACTTATGTCGCCGCACCCGTTATCGCCGTCGAATGCGTTCGCTGACACCCGAGGGGCGAGCGGTCGTCGAGGAGGCGGAAGCCCTCGCCACGTCCGAGTTCGCCGACGAGGCCTTCGAGTGGCAGGGCGAGATGCCGTGGGAGAACCTGCGGGCGCTCTCCGACGCCGACCTGCTCTGTCCGCACTTCCCGGCGGAGTACGGCGGTCGCGACCTCACCGAGCTCGAGGCGATGCTGGTGACCGAGGCCGTCGCCCGGGTCTGCCCGGACACGGGCTGGTTCGCCTACACCCAGCAGATGGTCGGTCCGCGGGCCATCGACCTGTTCGGGACGGAGGCGACGAAGGAGCAGTACCTCCCGCCCGTCGTCGACGGCGAGGGCCACGTCGCCATCGCCATCTCCGAACCCGAGGCCGGCTCCGACGTGGGGTCGATGTCGACGCGGGTCGAGGAGGAGGGCGGCGACCTGGTCCTGAACGGCGAGAAGATCTGGGTCGGGGGCGTGCCCGTCTCCGATGCCGCGGTCGTCTGGGTGAAGTTCCCCGAGGGACTTGGCTCGGTCGTCCTCGACTTCGACTGGCCGGGCGTCGAGGTCGAGAAGCACTACCGCAACATGGCGGGCTACACCCAGACCCACTTCCGGATGGACGACGTCGAGGTGCCCGAGACCCACGTCCTGACGCGCGGCCCGGAGGGGTTCAAGCAGCAGCTCGTCTCGCTCAACTGGGAGCGCCTCGGGAGCGCCCTGGTCGCCAGCGCGTGGGCGACGGCGGGCCTACGCGAGGCCCTCGACCACGCCACCGACCGCGAGCAGTTCGGGCAGCCCGTCGCCGACTTCCAGGGCATCGAGTGGAAGCTGGCGGACATGTACAAGCGGGTCGAGACCGGGCTGGCGACGGTCTACGGCGCCGCCGACCGCGCGGTGGCGAACGACACGGTTCCCGACCGCCTGCGCACGTCGGTCGCGAAGCTCTACTGCTCGGAGACCGCCGAGCGGGTCGTCAGCGAGGCGGTCCAGACCGTCGGCGCCCGCGCCTACCAGCAGGGCCACCCGCTCGAGTACCTCTACCGCCTCGTCCGGGGGCGCCGCATCGCCGCCGGGACCGACGAGATCCAGAAGAACACCATCGCCGACGCGTTGAAGGCCGACGGCGTCCCGTCGGTGACCGACCGCCTCGGGTCCGGCGGGTCGTAGCGGTCCTCATCCGGGCGACAGGGCGCCCCAGAGCGCCAGCAGGAACCCGGCCACGGCGACGATCCCGACGGCCATCGCCGCCCGGTCGCGGTCCAGGTCACGGACGGCGCGGAGCCCGTGGTAGTGGATCCAGGCGCTCCAGACCGTCGTGACCGCGCTCACCCCGACCGCCGCCGGCACGCCCGCCCGCAGGGCGCCCTCCACCCCGCGCACCGTCGCCTCCAGCGTGGTCGCCCGCGGTCCGTCGCCCGCGACGACCGCCGACGCGACGAGGACCGACGTAACGACCGAACCGACCGCCCCGGGAACCGTCCCCCACGCGGCGACCGCCATCGGTCCGCGAGCCGAGTCGCCCTCCTCCCGCGTGAGGAGATGGAGGGCTCCGCCGACGACGAGCCAGCCGACGACCGTCCCGAGGAACTGCCCCGGGAGCCGGGAGCCGAACGCCCGCCAGACCACCCGGCTCGCGGGGACGCGTTTCGGCTCCGCACATCCCTCGGGCGTGTCGAACGCGACGGTCCGCCCGTCGACGGTCACGCTCCCGACGATGGGGTCATTGCACAGTTCGGCGGCGGGGCGGTCGGGGTTCTCGACGGTGGCGCCGGCGGGAAGGGTCCGGACGACCGCGGCACCGAGGAGGAGGAGGCTCAGTACCGACACGAGACCGGCGACCGCGACGACCGCCAGGGCCGGCTCCATCGAGGGGTCGTCGTCGAAGGCGAGGGAGGGTCGGATGACCGGGGACCAGGGTGCCATCGGTGGGGCGCTGGCCGCGGAGGCAGAAAAAGCGGTTCTATGTGACGGACATAGGTCTCCGGAGGGCTATCGAGACGCGGGGGGTCGCCGGCCGGGGGTGCCGCCTACTCGTACTCCCGGTCGAACGCCGGCTCCCGCCCCTCGTTGAACGCCGCGACGGCCTCGGCGTGCTCGTCGTCGTTCACGCAGTTCCACTGGAACTCGGTCGCCTGCCGACAGTACTCCGCGAAGGACTGCTGGGGGTCGACCAGCCGGTTGGTGTGGCGCACGGCGGTCGCGGGCTTGTCCCGGACCTCCGCTGCCAGGTCACGCGCGGCGTCGAGCGCGTCGTCGGCCCGCTCGACGGCCAGGCCCATGTCAACGGCGTCGTCGGGACCGATGTCCCGCCCCGTCAGGAGGTACTCCTTGGCCTTCGACTCGCCGACGAGGCGGGGCAGGAGCCACGCGCCGCCGTCGCCGGGCACCAGGCCGACGTTCACGAACCCCTCGCGCAGGACGGCCCCGTCGCCGACGACCCGCATGTCACAGGCCAGCGCGAAGTCACACCCCGCGCCGATGGCCGGGCCGTTCACCGCCGCGACGCTCGGCGTGGCCATCCCGCGCAGGTTCGCCACCACCTGCTGGACCGTCCAGAGGAAGGCGCCGTACTCCTCGGGCGTCGACTCGTCCCACTCGGGCATCTCGGTCACGTCCGCCCCGGCACAGAACCCGTCGCCCGCGCCGGTCAGCACCACGGCGTAGACCCGGTCGTCGTCGGCCGCCCGGCGGATGGCCCCGTTCAGTTCCAGGATCGTGTCGCCGGTGAACGCGTTGTAGACCTCGGGCCGGTCGATGGTGATGGTGGCGATGCCCTCGCTTCGCTCGTAACGCACGTCGTCCATGCGCCGGCGTCGTGGGCCGGTCACTTGACTCGGGCGGTCGACGGCTCGGCCATAGATTGATGTCCCCCTCGCCCGCATCCCGCACACGATGGACGGCATCCACGACCTCGGGGGGATGCACGGCTTCGGCGCCGTCGACGCCCCCGACGAGACGCCCTTCCACCACGACTGGGAGCGCCGGACGTTCGCCGCCGACGTGGCGGCGCTGACGACCGGGGCCTTCGGCATCGACGAGTTCCGGTACGCCATCGAGCGCCTCGACCCGGTCTTCTACCTCTCGGCGCCGTACTACGAGAAGTGGCTGACCGCCATCGAACGCCTCTCCGTCGCCTCGGGCCTGATCGACGGCGAGGAGTACTGCGACCGCGTTGCGGCGTTCGCCGCGGGGGAGGCGACCCTGCCCGAGCGCGAGGACCCCGACCTCGCGGCGGACCTGACCGGCGCCATGGGCGACGCCTACGCGGAGCGATCCGCCGACGCCGACCCGGCGTTCGCCCCGGGCGACGCCGTCGTGGCGCGGGAAACCCACCCCGAGGGCCACACCCGGTGTCCCCGGTACGTCCGGGGGGTCCGCGGCCGCGTCGAGACGGTGCGGGGCAGCGTCGGCTACCCCGACGCGGGCGCCGCCCGCCGCGACGTCTCAACCACGGTCTACAACGTCGCGTTCGACGCCGAGGACGTCTGGGGCGAGGACTGCGAGGGCGACCGCATCCGGCTCGACCTCTGGGAGCCGTACCTCCGGCCGGTCGAGGACGGGACGGAGGTGGACCCGTGACCGACGAGGACGACCCCGACCCCGACGACTACGTCCCGACGGACGCGCAGGTGAGCGATCGGGTCGCCACCCTCCCCGAAGAGGCGACACCGGAGGACCGCGCCCGGGCGCTCCAGTCGCTCCTGATCGAGGAGGGGCACCTCTCGACGGACGCGGTCGACGAGATCGTCGCCAAGTACGAACACGACATCGGCCCGCTGAACGGCGCGCGCGTCGTCGCCAGCGCCTGGACCGACCCGGACTACCGCGAGCGCCTACTCGACGACGCGAACGGGGCGGTCGCGGAACTCGGCGTCGACCTCGACGTCCAGGACGTCGACCTCGTCGCCGTCCCGAACGACGGGTCGACCCACAACCTCGTCGTCTGCACGCTCTGCTCGTGTTACCCCTGGGCGGTCCTCGGCCTCCCGCCGACCTGGTACAAGTCGGCGGCCTATCGCTCGCGGGCCGTCCGCGAGCCGCGCACCCTGCTGGCCGAGGAGTTCGGGGTGAATCTGGCCGACGACGTCGATGTCGAGGTCTGGGACAGCACCTCCGAACAGCGCTACTTCGTCCTGCCGCGGCGCCCGCCGGGGACTGAGGGCATGGACGAGGACGAACTGATCGAACTCGTCTCGCGGGACGCGATGATCGGCGTCGACCGCCTCGACGACCGGCCGGCGGCCGACGGCGGCGCGGGGGCGACCCGCCCCGACGCGGCCGGCACCGGCGTTCCCGCCGACGTGGACGCGCCGGGCCTCGACGACGACCCGACGTTCGCGGCCCCCTGGCAGGCCCGGGCGTTCGCGCTGACGGTCGCGCTGACCGACGACGCCTACGGGTGGGACGATTTCCGGTCGCGCCTGGTCGACCGGATCGACGCGCGGCCGGACGCGACCCTCGAAGACGCCTCCGAGGCGGCCTACTACCGCGCGTGGCTGGCCGCGGTCGAGTCGCTGCTCGTCGACCTGTCGCTCGTCGACCCCGCGACATACCCCGATCGCGTCGCCGAGTTCGCAGCGACCGACCGCACCGCAGAGGAGTTCGCCGAGGGGGTCCACTCGCACGACCACGACCACGGCCATGCCGGCGGGCGCTCGCACGGCCACGATCGCGATCGCTGACGGTCCGGCCCGCCGCGGTCGCGCGTTCCTGGCGCGGTCGGGAACAGCCTGAAGTGGCTCGCCCCCGTACCTCCAGATATGCTGGCCCCCCTGGCCGGGGATCGGGTTTGCCCCCGTACGGCGCGTTCGTGAAGACGTCCAGGCGTACGTCGAGCGCGACCCGTTGGCGTCGCGCCCGCTCGAAGTCGTCCTGTTCTCGCCCGGACTCCACGCCCTGTGGTGTTACCGCGTCGCCCACCTGCTGTGGCGGGGGGAGCGTCGCCTCGTCGCCCGCGCGCTGACCGTCCTCGCGCGCCTCGTGACCGGAGTGGAGATCCACCCCGCCGCGGATCTCGGGCGGCGCGTGGTCGTCGACCACGGCCACGGCGTCGTGGTCGGCTCGACCGCCGAGGTCGGCGACGACGTCCTCGTCTACCACGGGGTCACGCTCGGGAGCCGCAGACCGACGACGGGCAAGCGACACCCGACGGTCGGCGACGGCGTCCTGCTCGGCGCCGGCGCGACCCTGCTCGGACCCATCGAGATCGGCGACGACTGTCGGGTCGGCGCCGGGGCCGTGGTGCTGGAGTCACACCCCCCCGACGAGACGGTCGTCGGCCGGCCCGCCTCGCGCGACGCGCCGTCCGATCCGCGCCCGGACCACGTCTCGGGCGTCCCCGACTAGTCGATCCGCGCCTCGTCGTCGGCCATCGTCTCGATGACCTGGATGACCGCCGAGTGGTCGTCGCGGCCCTTGCCCATCTCCTCCATCGCCTTGTACATGTCGTGGACGATCTGCGTCGAGGGCATGGGGACGCCGAACTCCTCGCCGGCGTCGGTCGCGATGCGGAGGTCCTTGTACTGGTACGAGGAGAAGAATCCCGGCTCGAAGTTGCCGCGGATGACCCGGGGCGCGCGCTCGTTGAGCGACCAGCACGAGGCCGCCCCGCCGCTGATGGCGTCGAGCACCGCCTCCAGGTCCGCGCCGGCGCGGTGGGCGAGCAGGAGCGCCTCCGCGACGGCCTGGTGGGTGCAGCCGACGATGATCTGGTTGCAGGCCTTGGTCACCTGCCCCGCGCCGGACTCCCCCGTGCGGGTGATGGTCTCGCCCATCGCCTCGAACAGGTCGTACACCTCCTCGAAGGTCCCCGCGTCGCCGCCGACCATGATCGACAGGCTGGCCTCGATGGCCCCCTCCTCGCCGCCGCTGACGGGGGCGTCGAGCATCGTCGCCCCCCGCTCGGCCACGTCCGCCGCGATGCGCTCGGTCGCCCCCGGCGCGATGGTCGACATGTCGATGTAGACCTGCCCCTCCGAGAGCGCCCCGAGGACGCCGTCCTCGCCGCGGACCACCGACTCGACGGCGTCCGTGTCCGGGAGCACCGTGATGACGACGTCGGACAGCTCCGCCACCTCCGCCGGTGTGTCCGCGGGCGTCGCACCCTGCTCGGCCAGCGCCTCGACCGGCTCGGGCGACCGGTTGTGCGCGACCACGTCGTAGCCCGCCTCCATGACGTTCTCCGCCATCGGTTTGCCCATGATGCCCACGCCGATGAACCCGACAGTCCGTTCGGACATACGCCCTACCCGGGGGGTCGTCGGCTAAAAGCTACCGCCGGCGCGCTCCCCGACCACCCTCCTCCGTCGTCGGCGTGCCGTCCCATACTCGCGCTCACTCGAACGTCCCCCGGTCGAGCGCCGCGACGAGGTCGCGGTACTCGGCGACGCCGTCGAGGTGATCGAGCCACCGGTCGGGGAGCGCGCCGGCGCCGAACCGCGCCCCCGCGACAGCGCCCGTGGCGGCGCCCGCGGCGGCCGCCCGCCTGCCACGGTTGACCGCGGCGACGACCGCCGACTCGGGGCCGTCCGCGGTCAGCGCGTCGTGTAGCGCCGCTTCGAGCACGCCGGCCGCGTCCCCGGCGTCGACCGACGCCGGTCCCTCGGTCGCGACGGCGAGCGCCGTCCGCACCGCGCTCGGGGCGTCCCGACCGACGGCACGCGAGAGGGCGTCGTCGAGCGCCGTCGCCGCGTCGACGCCGTCGAGCAGTCCCCGGACGACGCCGGCCAGCGCGACGGCCGACCCGACCGGCGCCGGCGCGGGGTGGGTGAGCCGTGTCGCCTCCGTTACGACCGCCGCCAGCCGCTCCGGGTCGGCGTAGGCGACGGCCGGGGGAGCGCCACGGACGAGGACGCCGACGTCGGGGGCAGCCGCCGCGTCCGCCGGCGCGTCGGACCCCGGCCCGTCGTCGAGGCGTCCGACCGCCGCCGCGACCGGGTCGGCGGCGTCGGCCGACGCCCGCCACGCCCGGATCCGGTCGGACAGGTCCGCCGGGTCGAACCCGCCCGTAGCCCGGAGCGAGCGGGCCACACACAGCGCCAGCGCGGTCTCACCGGTCGTGGTCCCGGCCGGCTTTCCCCGGCTCCCGCCGGCGCGCATCTCGGTCACGCGGCCGTGGGTGCGGGCGATCTCGGCGCTCGATAGTCCGTCGACGGGCCGGCCGAGGGCGTCGCCACAGGCGAGACCGAGCAGGGCGCCGGCCGCGCGGTCCTCGCGGTCCACGCCACGCCCCACGCGGTCGAGGAGCAAGGGGGTTGCGGCACCCCCGGGGGGATTGCGGGGGCGACACACGCCGACGAGGGGGCTTTGTGGTTCCAGTCCATAGCGCGGTCGATGACCGCCGCTTCCGCGGACGACCTGCCCGAGGCGGCGTCGTTCGCCCACGCCTTCCACGTCTACGAGGTGGAGACCGACGGGGCCGACGTCCGGTACTACGGGGAGCCGCTGGTGGACCGCGACGCGGTCGTCGAGGAGGTCGCCCCGGCCTTCCGTCCCCGTGGATACCGGGTGACGCTCCGGTACGAAACCGGCGAGTACGTCCTCGTCGCCACCGAGCGCTCGCCCGGGGTGGACGGCGTGCCCTGGACCAACGTCCTGCTCTTTCTCGCCACCGTGGCGACGACCCTGCTCGCGGGCGCCCGGTGGTACGGGTTCCCCGTGACCGAGCGACCGCTCGCCGTGTTCGCCGCCTGGCCCTTCGCCGCCGCCGTGCTCGGCGTCCTCGCGGTCCACGAGCTCGGCCACTACGCGCTGAGCCGGTACCACGGCGTCGAGGCGTCGCTCCCCTACTTCATCCCGGTCCCGACGCTCCTGGGGACGCTCGGCGCAGTCATCCGGATGAACGACAACATGCCCGACCGGAAGGCGCTGTTCGACATCGGCGTCGCCGGGCCGCTCGCCGGCCTGGTCGCGACGGTGGTCGTCACCGCCGTCGGCGTCTCGCTCCCGCCCGTCGCGGCGCCGCCGGTCGTGGCCCGCGTCGAGCTCGGCTACCCGCCGCTCGTCCACCTGGTCGCGGCGGCGGTGGGCGAACCGGTCCGGTACGCCGACCCGTCGCTGATGGTCAACCCCGTCGTCGTCGGCGGCTGGGTCGGGGCCTTCGTCACCTTCCTCAACCTGCTCCCGGTCGGCCAGCTCGACGGCGCACACGTCCTCCGGGCGCTGGCCGGCGACCGCGCGACGACCGTCAGCCGCGTCGTCCCCTTCGCCCTGTTCGGTCTCGCGGGCTACCTCCATCTCACCGGGCGGACCGGCTCGGTCGGCGTCTGGGTGGTCTGGGGTCTCCTCGCGCTCCTCCTCTCGCGGGTCGGGGGCGCGCGACCCATCGACCGCTCGCCCGTCGGTCCGGCCAGGTGGGCGGTCGGCCTCCTCGCGTTCGCCCTCGGGCTCCTCGCGTTCACCCCCACGCCCATCGCCGTCCCGCTCTGAGCCGCTCGATCCCCTCCGGACCCGTGCCGACCGACTGGCGACGGCCCGGATTATCCGGGCTGATAAACGGCGCCACAGCCTTATGCCGGCCTCCACCCGACCCGTAGGCATGGAGGAACCGATGGCACACCGGGGCAGGACGGACCTCCCCAGCGAGGCCGACGCCGGGACGGTCCTCGCCCGCGCGACCGACGGCGCGGTCGTCGACGTGGAGTGGCGCGCCCGGCGCCGCCTCCCGCCCGACGGCCTCGACGTCGTCGTCTACCGGGGGTACGTCGAGCGCGCGGCCCACGACCGGTACTACGTCGTCCTCGCGGCGGGGGCGACGCACGGCGACGGCCCGGCGCGGGTGGTCCCGACCGCGAGCGTCGACTCGACGGCCGACCTCCTCTCGACGTTCCAGGCCGACCGGGTCCCGGACCTCGACGCCGAGTGACCCCGCGCGGTCACCCGCGCTCCGGCGCCTCCCCCTCGATCAGCGACGGATCGACGTGGGTCTCTCGGACCTCGCGCTTCGCGAACTTCCCCGTCGCCGTCTTGGGCACCTCGTCGACGAACACGACGGCGTCGGGCGCCCACCACGGGGGGTACTCGGCCCGGACCTGCTCGGGAAGGTCCTCGCGCAACCGCACCTCGTCGGCCCCGTCGTCCGCGGCGACGACCGCCACCGGCCGCTCGCCGTAGCGGTCGTGGGGCACCCCAACGACCGCGGCCTCCGCGACCGCGTCGTGGGCCATGAGCGCGTTCTCGACGGCCTGCGAGGAGATCCACTCGCCGCCGCTCCGGATGGCGTCGTCCGCCCGGTCGACGACCTCGACGTACCCCTCCGGGTCGACGGTTACGAGGTCGCCCGTACGGAGCCACGAGCCGTCGAACGCGTCCCCGTCACCGTCGCCGAGGTACGAGTCGGCGACCCACGGGCCGCGTACCAGGAGTTCTCCGATGGTCTCGCCGTCCCACGGCACCTCGCTCCCGTCGTCGACGACCCTGAACTCCAGGCCCGGCGCGATCAGTCCCTGCTTCCGACGCTTGGACGCCCACTCCCCGTCGTCAAGCCCGTGCTTGCGGTACCCGACGGTCCCGATGGGCGCCGTCTCGGTCATCCCCCACGCGTGGAGGACCTCGACGCCGCGCTCGGCCAGCCCGTCGATCAGGTGGTCGGGCGGCGCCGCGCCGCCGACGAGGACCCGCTCCAGCGACGACAGGTCGGCGCCGGCCTCCTCTGCGTGCTCCAGCAGGCCCAGCCACACGGTCGGCACCCCGGCGGCGAACGTCACGCCCTCGTCGGCGATCAGCGCGGCGACGTCGGCCGGATCGGGCGACGGTCCCGGGAACACCTGCTTCGCGCCCGCCGCGGTCGCGGCGTACGGCAGCCCCCAGGCGTTGACGTGGAACATCGGGACCACGGGCATCACGACCTCGCCGTCGTCGAGGTCGTAGGCCATCGGGGTCAGCGCGCACATCGTGTGGTTCCAGAGCGTCCGCTGGGTGTACTCGACGCCCCTCGGCGCTCCCGTCGTCCCCGAGGTGTAACACAGCCCCGCGGGCGTGTCACCGTCGAGCGCCGGCCACTCGTGGTCGGGCGACCCCCCGGCGACGAACGGCTCGT
>JBDGSZ010000006.1:0-12208 GCA_042217265.1 Haloferacaceae archaeon | reverse complement strand
CACGACGTGGCGAACCAGTTGGTGTGGCTGGCGATGGAATCCGGCTGCGAAACCATCGCGTTCGAGTCGGTTGGGCAGCTTGATACGGGGGATGCCGGTGGCGCGGTTGCGTGGGCAATCTCGTCGTGGGCGCGTGGCGAGTTGCTCGACCACGTTGAGTACAAGGCCGAAATGATCGGAGTGGACTTTGAGACGGTGAATCCGTGGGGGACGAGTCGGTACTGTCCCCGGTGTGGCGAGAAGGGACGGACGGTGAAAGCGCCGGACGACCACACCGAGTGCCGGCACGGCGGGCAGTTTCACTGTCCCGAGTGTGGGTACGAGTGTGATCGGGACGTAGTCGGTGCAATCAACGTCGGGCGAAAATACCTCTCGAACACACAGATGGAGGAGGCGAACCCTGCCGCCTACACGGAGGCGGGGAACCACGCCAGCCTTCCATCACCATCGAGAGGTGCCCGTTCTGCTGGCGTTCAGTCCGCACCCGACGAACAGGACGAGGCGAGCGGGTGTCAGACCCAACTGTCTCAGTCCCGTGCTCCGTCACTCACCGAGACACGGAGCGGGACAGACACGGGTGGACTGCCGCAAAATCACGGTAGTAACACGGGCCTGCGGCGGCCCAGCGGTAGTGTCACAACGCACGTCCTCGCCAGTGCGACCGGTTCTACCGGGAGACTACCAAATACTACTGAAAATTAGAACGGTTACCGCTCGGTCAGGAACGACCGGAGGATGTCGCCGTAGGCCGGCCGGGTGAGCAGGACCCCCGCGATCACGCCGAGGATGGTGAAGATGGCAAAGCCCTGGAGGTCCCCGAGCGAGAGGACCGCGAGCGGGCTCATGGCGATGATGGTCGTCGCGGCCGCGACGCCGATGACCCAGAACGCCTTGCGGAACCGGGACTTGAACACCCGCCTGGAGTTGACGTCACCCTCGGCCATCACCTCGTCGGCGATGATAATGAGGTCGTCGACCCCGGTGCCGATGACGGCGATGAACCCGGCGATGACCGAGAGGTCGAGCGGGTAGCCGATGCCGGCCGCGAAGCCGAGCAGGATGATCACCTCCGAGAGCGCGGTGACGATCATCGGGAGCGCGACCTTCGGGTCGCCGTACCGGAGGAAGACGACGGCGCTGACCGCGAGGACGGCGACGATGCCGGTGATCAGCGAGTTGGTCTTGAACCGCTCGCCCTGGCTCGGGGAGACGAACGAGGAGGTTCCCTCGCCGTCGGCTCCGAGGTCGAGCGGGGCGGGCAGGGCCCCGGCGCGGAGGTTGATGGCGACCTCGCGGGCCTCCGAGAAGTTCCGGGTCTGGAGGACGAAGGAGGGGTCTTGGACCCACTCGCCCGAGCGCATGCTCCGCGCGAGGCTCGGCGCCATCCCGAAGGAGTTGACAACCTCGCCGTCGACCACGACGAGCAGGCAGGGCTCCGTCGAGTTGGGGTTGGTTTCGTAGGTACACCGGCTACCGCCCTCCTGTGCGATCCCCGTTCGGACCATGTCGTCGCGGACCCGCTCTGCCGCCTCGTCCCGGACGGTCACGGGCACGAACGGCTGCTGTCCGCCCTCGCCCTGCTGGGCGGTGCCGATGCTCTGGAACGTCTCGCGGGTCAGGATGGTCTCGCGCTCGTAGACCTGCGAGCCGTTCCGCTCGACGGGGTAGTACGCCTGGACCGTGACGGTGCCCCGCGAGGTCACCAGGTCGACGACCTCCTGGCGGTTCTGGTTGGGCACCTCGACGAGGATGAACTCGTCGCCGGTCGAGGTGGTGATGACCTGGACCGTCCCGCCGCTGAGCCCCGCCTCGTTGATCTTGTTCTGTAACACCTCGACGGTCTGCTGGCGCGTCGCCTGCGTGACGCCGTCGCGGACGGCGTCGTACTCGTAGCCGGCCGCGTCGAGCGCGCTCGCGAGCTCGGATCGGGTCACGCCGTCGACGGTCGCCTCGACGGTGCTCTCGTTGCCGGCTCCGAGGCGTGCGGTCACCTCGCTCGCGCTGACGTTCCCGAGTTCGGCGGCGACCCGTCGCTCGACGGTCGCCGGGTCGTCGCCCGCGAAGTCGACCCCCTCGGCGGTGACGCCCACCAGCGGGGCGCGGATGCGCGTCCCGCCCGACAGCTGGAGGCCGTACTTCAGGTTCGTCGGGCCGTCGGTCGCGGTGCCGGGGCCGGCGCTCGACGCGCCGGCCATCGTCGGCGAGAACAGCGCGAACGTGCTCCCGAGCACGACCACGACGAGGAGAATGACCCGCCAGTTGTCACGGGGGTCGACCCCCATCAGCGCGCCACCCCCTCGTACTTGTACCACCGCAACAGCGAGAGGTTGAGCATGTAGGTGTTCATCAGGTCGGCGACCAGGCCGAACACGAGGATGGTGCCGATGGCCGACAGCAGTTGGATGCCGAACAGGGTCGCGACGACCGCCATCACCGCCATCGCGGCGATGGAGGTGAGCGTCATCGTGACGCCTGTCCGCATCGCCCGGCGGACGGACTCGTAGAAGTCACCCGACCGCCGGAGGACGTGGTTGTTGAGCAGGATGTCGGAGTCGACGCTGTACCCGATGATCATCAGGAGGGCGGCGACGGTCCCGAGCGTGAGCTCGATGTCGAGCAGGTTCATCAGGGCGACCGGGATGACGATGTCCGAGAACGCCGAGATGACGACCGCGATGGAGGGGACGAACGTGCGGAACATCACGAACACGAGCGCCGACATGCCGAGGAAGGCGACGGTGAGGCCGCCGAGCGCGAGCAACTGGGTTCGCTCGCCGAAGCTCGGCGAGACGGCGAAGCTGGCCTCGACGGTGAAGCCCGCGTCCCGGGCCTGCCGTTCGAGCGTCGACGTCGACACCTCCTCGCTCTCGAAGGTGATCAGGTAGGTGTCGTCGGACGGGACCGAGCGGATGGACTCCGGCTCCGCCGAGAAGGCCGATCGGATGCGCTCGCGGGCCTGGTCCGGCGGCGCGTCGACCGCCACCCGGAGCTCGGTGCCGCCGGTGAACTCGATGCCCGGATCGACCGGCGCGCCCGTCGTGGCGTACAGGCCGCCGATGATCACCAGCGCGACCGCCAGCACCGCGAGGGGGACGGCGGCGAGCTGTCGGTTCGAGTAGCGGGTGTAGTCGACCTCCGGGATCTCGAACGTGACGCTCACCCTCTCACCCCCGAACCGACCGTCGGGACGCGAATCATGTGCGTCGGTGGCTCCCAGCACCGAATAAGCCTTCTCCTTTCCGCCTTCGCGCCGACTGACGGTCGCTCCGACGGCCGACACGGCTGGCGACGGGCTACGGCAGGTAGCGCACGGAGACGAGCCCGGGTTCCGAGCGCACGACGACCCGCGAGACCCCGAGCCGGGCGGCCCGCTCCCGGAGCCCCGTCCCGTCGGACAGGACGTCGGCGACCGCGGCCTCGGTTCCGTCCTCGGGGACGGTGAGTACGTGGATCTCGCCCTCGCCGGCCCGCCGTCGCCGGACGAGTTCGCCGACCTCCTCGGCGGCCAGCCCCCGTTCGTGGGCCGTCGGCGGCTCGTCGCTCTCCTCGACGCTCACGGCGAAGCGCTCCTCGACCGCCGCCAGGCGCCACCGGACCTCCATCGGCGGAACCGGCTCGACGCGCCCGACGACGGCCTCGCCGACCGCGAGGTCGTCGGGGGCGTCGGCGAGCGTGTGGACCTGGCCGTCGTCGACGTCCCGCAGGACTGCGCCGCCCCCGTCGACGGCGGTGACGAGGAAGGTGCCGGCCTTCGATCCGGTCGCGTCGGCCGCCGCCCCGCCGGCGTCGACCGCGCCGCTCCCCGCGTCGTCGTCCGGCACGTCCCCCGCCTCCGCCCGTCCGGCCGACGCGTCGTCGCGCTTCGCGTCGTCCGCGTTCCGTCCCCCGGTCGACGCGTCGTCGTCCGACATGGCCGCCGGTAGGTTGCGCCGGGGTTTGCCGGTTTCGCTACGGGACGGTCCGGGACCGCCGTTCAGGGGTCGAGTTCGGGGAACCAGCGCCCGTGGAAGTCGAAGGGAACGGCGTGGGGGAGCGGCGCCCGCGCGACGCGCTCGAACGTGGCGGCGTCGACGACGACCAGGACCGACCGCCCGGCGTCGCGGTCGAGGCCGACGGTCAGGACGACCCCGGCGTCCTCGCGCTCGGCGCCCGGACGCGGGACCATCACGGGTTCGCCGTAGTGGTCGCAGTCGCCCCGGAACTCCCGGGCCCGGCCCGCCTCGGCGTCGATCTTCAGGACCGCGGTCGGCCACTCGGTGACCGGCTGGTCGGTCCCCTGTGCGTAGACGTACCGGTGCTCGCGGCACCACCGCGCCCGGGGGACCGTCGGCAGTGCCGTGCCGTCCTCGTAGATCGGGTCCCTGTCGACGGTTCCCGCCTCGGGGTCGACGCGGAAGCGTTCGAGGCGGCCGCCGAGGACATCGAGGTCGCCGGCGCGCAGCCGTTCGAGCGACAGGGTCGCCACCGAGGAGGCGTCGGGCACCGTCTCCAGATCGACCACCAGCTCGTCGCCGTCGCGGTAGGCGTTGGCGTGGTGGAACCCGAAGAACGCGTCGGCACGGGGCTCCGCGACCACGTCGCCGCTCGCCCGGTCGACGACCAGGAATCGCGTCCCGCGGTCGGGCTCCCACCGGAAGTGTTCGACGAACGGCCCCTGCGCCCCCGGCTTCAGGAAGTCGAGCGGGTCGACGACGAACGGGAACTCCGTGAGGACGACGTACCCCGGGGTGAGCGCGAAGCTGTGCATGTAGGCCGGCTCCTCGACCGGGACCGATGCGACGTGGTCGCGCCCGTCGCCCGCCGTCTCGTGGACGTGATAGCGGTTGGTCCGTCCGAACTCGACCTCGAAGTTGACCGCCACGCCGCGGTCGGGGTCGTGCCGGAGGTGCGCGCAGGCGAGCTGTCCGGAGGGTGCCGGTCCGTCGTACTGGTCGTGCCCGCGCGTGGCCAGCGTGTCCGGGTCGAAGGCGACGCGACGGGGCGACTCGGTCAGCGCGAGGTACCGGTCGCCCAGGCGCTCGGCGATGACGTTCGTGTTGTCGTACGGGTCGCCGAAGACGAGGCGGTAGAGCCGGCGCAGCAGACCCGCGGAGCCGGTGGCGAACCCGCCGTCGAAGGCTCCGGCTCGCGCCCGCTCGTAGGCGTCGGTGCGCAGGAACCGGTTGCGGTAGGTGACCCGGTCGCCCGCCCCGTCAAGGCCGTAGCGGTGGAGCATCGCCAGCCCGTCGAACCAGTGGTCGACCGTCGCGTCGCCGAGCGAGAAGGCCCCGGGGCCGTTCCGGACGAGGACGCCCGAGAGCCAGTCCGGCAGCGCCCCGTCGACGTCGACCGTCGCCGTCCGCTCCTCGTGTAGCGAGTGAAAGCCCAGCGGTGGGTCGTCCATCGACCCGGACGAGGGCCGGGAGCGGTCTAACAGTTGTGCCGTCGGGCGCCGGCGGCGCCGCACCCCCGCTCAGCGCAGGAGCCGGTGGGCGCTGGCGATGGCCGCCGCGCCGAGGAGCGGCGGGACGACGCCGGCGGTCCGCGGGAGGACGTAGAGCGCGCCCACGAGCGGCGCCGCCGGCCCGTCGGGGGTCGCCTCGAACGCTGCCGGCGACGCCACCAAGAGACCGAGGTACAGTGAGAGGATGAAGACGTAGCCCGCGACCGCGAGGGCGGCGTCATAGCGGCGGTCCTGCCCGGCGTTCCGGCGGTGCCGGCGGGCGACCAGGAGCGTCGGGGCGACGACCGGGAGGACGACCAGCAGGCCGACGACGACGAAGAAGGCTCGCGAGAGGGTGAGCGTCCCGCCCTCGACGCCGGACGTGGCGGCGATGAGCCGCACCACGCCCGCGGCGAAGAGGAGGGCGACGAGGGCGCCGACGAGCGCGCTGACGAGCGCGTACGAGCGGAACAGCCACGAGTCGCTCGTCCGGAGGGCGTAGGGGAACGCGCCGAGGACGCCGCCGTAGCCGTCAGCCATCGACGGCGGTAGGCGGTGGACGGGATTAAGCCCCCCGTCTCGCCCGCGGCGGGTCCGCCCGCCCGACGCGGTACCTTCTTGCCGCTCCCAGCCGCCCGGAGGGTATGAGAGTCGACATCGGGAACGCGCTGGCCGCGGAGGCGACCCCGGGGGTTCCGCGGGCGGCGCTCAACCGGCTGGACGACCGGGTGGCCGACGCCCACGAGCGCATCGCCCGGGGGCGCGCCGACGGGGAGCTCGGGTACGCGGCGCTCGCCCTGCCCGAGCGGACGGATGCCGACGACGTCCGGCGCGTCGTCGACCGGTTCGACGACCCCGCGGCGGTCCTGACGGTGGGCATCGGCGGGAGCGCGCTGGGGGCGGCGACGCTCGCCGACGCGCTGGACGCGCCGGCCGGCCCGGAGTCGCACGTCCTCGACAACGCCGACCCGGCGCGGACCGCGGCGGTCCTCGACGCGGTCCCGCTCGACCGGACCGTCGTCAACGTCGTCTCGCGCTCCGGGACGACCGCCGAGACGCTGGCGAACTTCCTCGCCGTCCGCGACGCGATGGAGCGGGCGGGCGTCGACTGGACCGAGCGGACGCTCGTGACGACCGGCGCGGAGGGGAACCTGGCGACCCTGGCGGAGCGACACGACCTGCCGCGCCTGTCCGTCCCTGACGGCGTGCCGGGGCGGTTCTCGGTGCTGTCGCCGGTCGGCCTGGCGCTCGCGGCGTTCCGGGGCGCCGACCTCGACGCCCTCCTCGCCGGCGCCCGGGAGGCGGCCGACGGCCTGTCGGGGTCGCTGTTCGAGACGCCGGCCTACGCGTACGGCGCGACCTGCTACGCGCTCGAGCGCCGGGGGCTGGGGAGCAACGCCGTCATGCCGTACGCGGAGTCGCTCGAGACGTTCGCGGAGTGGTTCGCACAGCTGTGGGCCGAGAGCCTCGGGAAGGAGGGCCTCGGCCAGACGCCCCTCCGGGCGCTCGGCGCGACCGACCAGCACTCCCAGCTCCAGCTCTACCGCGCCGGCCCCCGGGACAAGATGGTGACGCTGATCCGCCCGGCCGAGCGGCCGGACCGCGGCATCCCCAAGACAGACCTCGACGGACTGGCGTACCTCGGCGGGTCGTCGCTGGGCGACCTGCTCGACGCGGAGTTCCGGGCGACGGAGGCAAGCCTCGCTGCCGCCGACCGGGCGAGCGTTCGCATCGAGATACCCCGCGTCGACGAGCGGTCGCTCGGCGGCCTGCTCTACGGGATGGAGGCCGCCTGCGTCCTGTACGGCGACCTGCTCGGCGTCGAGACGTTCACCCAGCCGGCCGTCGAGTGGGGCAAGCGCGCCGCGCGGGGGTTGCTGGGCGGGGGCGACTTCCCGGAGGCCGCCGCGGTGGCCGACAAGCGGGAGCTCGTCGTCGACTGACCGGAGGGCCTATCCGGTCCCCGACCCTACCGCGGGTATGGCGACGGAGACGCCCGAGTTCGACCCCACCGGCGGCCGGGGGTTCGTCCTGATACAGTCGATCATCGTCGTGCTGGTCGCCTTCCTCGGCGCGGTCGTGCTGGCGGCGCTCGGGGCGAGCCTGCTCGGCGCGCTCGGGGTCGCCCGCGAGAGCATGGCCGGTCGCGTCGGCCTGACGGTCCTCCAGTTCGCCGGGTTCGGCGTCGGCCTCGCCGGCGTCCTCCACGTCGGCGACGACTGGGCGGTCGTGACCGACCACGTCCGGGTGCCGACGCTCCGGGACGCCGGCTACGCGGTCGCGGGGCTGGTCGCGGTCCTCGGCGCGGCGGCCGCGGTCGGCCAACTGCTCTCGGCGCTCGGCATCGACGTCGCGCAGAACCAGGTCATCGCCATCGGGCGGGAGAACCCGCGGTTCTTCCTCTACATGATCCCCGTCTCCCTGCTCCTGGTCGGGCCGATGGAGGAACTGCTCTTCCGCGGGACGGTCCAGGGGCTGCTTCGCCGGGCCTGGGGACCCGCGGCCGCGGTCGTCGTCGCCAGCGCGTTGTTCGGGCTGGTTCACTGGGTGGCGCTGACCGGCGCCGGCTCCCGCGTCTCGTACGTCGCGGTGGCCGCGGCGCTGGGGCTGGTCCTCGGAGCGGTGTACGAACTGACCGACAACGTGGTGGTCCCGGCGGCGGTCCACGGGGTCTACAACGCGGTGTTGTTCGCGGTTCAGTACGCCGTCGTGACCGGCGTGGCCGGGTGAACCGGTCGGATCAGGCCGGGTTCTTCCGGGTGAGCTCCGAGCCACAGACGGGACAGCGGTCCCGGCTGTCGTCGAACTCGCGGCCACATCCCTGGCACTGGAACCGCCAGTCGCGCTGCTCGTCGATGCCCTCGCGGGCGATGACCTCGACGGAGACGCCGAGCTGGTCGGCGACGTTCTGCATCGCGTAGTCGTCGGTCACGAGGGCGGCGTCGAGCTCGAACGCGGCGGCGAGCAGCCGGACGTCGGCCTCCGACAGCTCCCCGTCGTCGCCCGTCTCGCCGGCGGCCCGGCCCACCTTCTCGACGGTCCCGTCGGCGGGGATGTGGATGTGCATCCCCGCGCCCTCCATGGCGTCGAAGCGGTAGGCGTGTTCGCCCTCCAGCTCCTCCCGAACCAGCGGGATGGACGCCGTCGGCTCGTCGGTGTGGTACTCGTGGATGAACGCGGACGCGTCGAGGACCTGCATTCCGGACTAGCGCTCCACGACGATGTAGTCCTTCACCGCCTGGACGTGTGAGACGGGTACGTGGAGGCGTCCCTCGCCGTCGAGGTCGAACTGCGAGGCGTCGACGGCGAAGTCCTCGTCCGGGGTGACGAGCAGGTCGTCGAGCGACCCCGTCTTCAGGTCCATCGTGATGTTGTACAGCATGCCGAGTTCCGTGCCGTCGGTCCCCATGACCGACTTGCCCGAGAGGTTCTCGGCGAGTATGTCTGCCATGAGCGCAGTAATCGCGGCGACTCACATAAACGCCACGGGCCGTCGGCGCCGCGAGACGCCGCGGAGCGGAGTTGAAAGACTTAATTGCGGCCCGGGAGTTGTGTGGGCACGGACTTCTGGGGCCCAACGCATGTCGGAGACGGACACACCGGCGGAAACGCTTCGCACACCCATCGTCGCCGTCCTCGGTCACGTCGACCACGGGAAGACGACGCTTCTGGACCGCATCCGCGGGTCGGCGGTGAGCGACAGCGAGGCCGGAGCCATCACCCAGCACATCGGCGCGACCGCCGTCCCGCTCGACACCATCTCGGGCATGGCGGGGGCGCTGGTCGACCCCGACGACTTCGACCTGCCGGGACTGCTGTTCATCGACACGCCCGGCCACCACTCCTTCACGACGCTCCGCTCGCGCGGCGGGGCGCTGGCGGACATCGCCATCCTCGTGGTCGACGTGAACGACGGGTTCCAGCCACAGACCGAGGAGGCGGTCGACATCCTCCGGCGGACCGGGACGCCCTTCGTCGTCGCCGCCAACAAAGTGGACACGACGCCGGGATGGAACCCACAGGAGGGGGACCCCATCCAGGAGAGCTTCGAGCGACAGAGCGACCGGGCGCGCTCGACGGTCGAGGAGCGGATCTACGAGCTCATCGGCGACCTCTCCGACGAGGGGTTCTCCGCCGACTTCTACTGGCGGGTCCAGGACTTCCAGGCCAACGTCGGCGTGGTGCCCCTGAGCGCGGAGACCGGCGAGGGAGTCCCGGACCTGCTGGCCGTGCTGATGGGCCTCTCCCAGCGGTATATGAAAGAGGAGATGTCCGTCGATCCCACCGGTCCCGGCGCGGGGACGGTCCTCGAGGTGAAAGACGAGCGGGGGTTCGGCGCCACGCTCGACGTGGTCCTGTACGACGGGCGCGTCGCCGAGGGCGACGCGATCGTCGTCGGGGGGACCGACGGCCCCATCGAGACGGAGGTGCGGGCGCTGCTCCAGCCCCGCCCCCTCGCGGAGATCCGGACCGAGAAGCGGTTCGAGCGCGTCGAGGCGGTCGCCGCCGCCGCCGGGGTCAAGATCGCCGCGCCGGACCTCGACGACGCCATGGCCGGCGCCCCGGTCCGGGCCGTCGCCGACCGCCCGCTCCCGGAGGTCGTCGCCGAGGTCGAATCCGAACTCGCCGAGCTCACGGTCGAGACCCAGGAGGAGGGCGTCGTCGTCAAGGCCGACACGCTCGGGTCGCTCGAGGCCATCGCCAACGCCCTGGACGAGGCCGAGGTGCCCATCCTCCGGGCCGAGGTCGGCGACGTCGCCCCCCGCGACGTCACCGTCGCCTCGACCGCCCGCGAGCCCGAACACCGGACCATCCTCGGGTTCAACGTCGAGGTCCTCGCCGACGCCGAGGCGGACCTGGAGGAGTCGGACGTCCGACTGTTCCGGGACGACGTCATCTACAAGCTGGTCGAGGAGTACGAGGCGTTCGTCGAGGAGCGGGAGCGGGCCCAGCAGGAGAACGTCCTCGAGAAGATCGCCCGCCCCTGCCGGTTCCAGGTCCTCCCCGACCACGTCTTCCGCCAGTCCGGCCCCGCCGTCGTCGGCGTCGAGGTGCTCGGGGGGACGCTCCGGAACAACCGCAACGTCGTCAAGTGGGAGGACGGGGAGCCCGAACGGGTCGGTCAGCTCTCGGGGATCCAAAAGCAGGGCGAGGACGTCGACGAGGCCCGCCACGGCGACCGCGTGAGCGTCGCCATCGACGGCCCCACCGTCGGCCGGCAGATCGACGAGGGCGACGAACTCTGGATCGAACTCCCGGAGAAACACGCCAAGATCCTCGAACAGGAGCTACACGACGACATCCCCGCCGACGAACTGGAGACGCTCCAGTCCTACCTCGACAGGCACCGGAAGCGCGACCCGTTCTGGGGGAAATGAGCCCCGACCGGCCCCGCCCCGGGGCGAACTGACGCCCGCCGGTGACCGTTTCGGGCCCTCCCCAGCCCCTCGCTGTCGTCCCGCACCGACGCCGTCGGGCAGTTCGATCCGGTCGTCGAGCCATAAGTTATAGATTGATTCTTCGTGGCTTCGAAAGAAACACCGAGAAACCGTCAAGAAACCCTCAAAAAACCGCCTACCAACTCCGAAAAAACCGCCGAGGAACCCCCAGTAACGTTTTAGTGGGATCGGTCCATAGGAACGTACGAGGTGACCGGCGATGAGCGTCCGTAGATCACCCCTCCACGACTGCACCGCCCCTGGAGTCAGGGTCTCCCGGTACGACCTCTACCTCGCGCTCCTCCCGGTGCCGCTGTTGCTCGGGGTGGTCGCGGCGCTCGCGACCGCCGTTCCCGCACAGTACGGCGCCGGGGTCGGCTCGGTCCTGTCGGCGCTCGTGCTCGGCCACGGGCTCTTCCGGGACGCGCCGACGCCGGCGGCCTGGAGCGACGCCCCGGAACGCCGCGACGGTCGGGACGCGCCGGCCGACGACTGAGTACTGAGCGCCCGTCCGTCGACCGCCGGAGAGGGCTTGAGAAGTCGGAGGGCGTTACCGCGCGGTCGGCGTGAGGTCGTCGCTCACGGCGTTCATCACCTGGAGCGCGGCGCTCGCCGCCAGCCCCCTGGCGACCTCCTCGCGGTCGGCGTCGGCCAGGCCGTCGACGAGGTCCTCGCGGTCCGGGGTGAGGCCGGCGCTGACCGGATGCCCGACCGGCGGGTGGACGGCGACGGTGGCCTCGACGCCGCGCGCGCCGTGGCTCACCTCGGAGCCGACGGCGTAGCCGTCGGGGAGGTACGTTCGCGTCCGCGAGACGATGCCGGTGACGGCCTCCCGGAGTGCCCGGACGTCGTCGGTGGAGAAGTCGTGGTCCGTCGGTCGTCCGGCATCGACGGCCCCGGGCGCGCCGGCGTACGGGTTGTTGCCGTTCATTCCAGTCGACACCCGTAGGGGTACTGTCGGGAAAAACCCACCGCTCGGGGCGAGCGTCGCGAGTGCGAGCCTCGGAGCCCGTCGGGGCGGCTCAGTAGTGGTAGTCGGTGATTCCGGGGATCTCGCCGACGTCGTCGGTCGACTCCAGCTTCCGGTGTGCGTGCCGGAAGTCGTCGTGGGTGATCTCGGTGCGGTCGTCGCGGATGGCGAACATCCCCGCCTCGGTGGCGAGCGCGGCGATGTCCGCGCCGGAGTAGCCGTCCAGTTCCGTCGCCAGCCGGCCGAAGTCGACGTCGTCGTCGAGGTTCATGTCGCGGGTGTGGATCTCGAGGATGCGTTCGCGGCCGACCTCGTCGGGCTTTGGCACCTCGATGAGGCGGTCGAACCGGCCGGGCCGGAGGATGGCCTCGTCGAGCA
>JBDGSZ010000076.1:0-12323 GCA_042217265.1 Haloferacaceae archaeon | reverse complement strand
GGCGCGCATGTCGTACAGCGACGACGGGCGGGTGACCTCCATCGGCGCCGGGGCGTCGCCCGGCATCGGCGCGTTGACGTTGAGGTAGTCCGCGTGCTCGAAGACGCCCGCCCCGAGGGCGTGGCGCGCGAGGTAGGTCGTCGCCCGCGAGGCCTCGGCGTAGTCCGCGGGGTCGGTCGCCCGGTCGCGCCAGCCGTCCTCGTCGCGGTCGCCGCTCGCGGGGACGTACAGCGAGACGGCCATCGCGGGCACGTCGAAGAAGGCCGCTTCGACGGCCGCGCTGATGGTGCCCGAGCGCCCGAGGACGTACTCGCCGAGGTTCGCCCCCTTGTTACAGCCGGCGACGACCAGGTCGACGTCCGGGCAGAGCGCCTCGAGACCGGCGACGGTACAGTCGGCCGGCGTCCCGCGGATGGCGTACCCGAGTTCGTGGGTCTCGACCTCGACGGTCGTCGAGAGCTGGCGCCCGACCGCGCTCTGATCGCTGGCCGGCGCCACCGCCGTCACCTCGGCGAACTCCGAGAGCGCCCGGTGGAGGACGCGGAAGCCGACGCCCTCGATGCCGTCGTCGTTCGTCAGGAGCACGTGGAGGTCGTCGCCGTCGCCCATACCCTCCGGGGGGCCGGCCGGCGCAAAAGCCCTCCGGCACGCGGCGGCCCGGAGGGCGCCCCGGGCTCACGCGACGACCGGGTCGACGACGGTCTCGCCGTCGACGACGAGGTTATAGGCCGCCTCGTCGTCGTTCCAGAGGACGAGGACGTTCTCGAAGGCCAGCACCGACCCGTAGCGCGCCTCCCGGAGGGTTCGGTTGAGCGCCGACTCGCGGGTCAGCACGGCGAAGTGGTCGACGGACTGGCTCCCGTCGCCGACGAGGAAGACGGGGTTGGCGTCGGCGTCGTCCGCGAGGTCGTTCGAGAGCTTGACGGCGAGCAGGTCGACGCGGGCGGTGACGTGGCGCTCGGCCTCGGCCATCCGGGCGTGGCGGTCCGGATCGGCGCGGACGTCCGCCCACCGGCGGCCGTCGCGGCGGAGGAGGGCGTAGGAGAAGCGGACCGACGTGTTGACGAACGTGCCGTCGTCCGGACCGGCGGCGTCGAGCCGGCGCTGGAAGGGCGGCGCCTCCAGGGCCCGCCCCTCGTCGAACGACCAGCAGCGGTCGTAGGGCGCCGCCCCCGGCCAGAGCCGGAGCGTCGGCGCGTAGACCGTCACGTCGCTGTCCGGCGGGGCGACCGCCCGCTCGACCTCGCGCAGGCCGACGCTCGTGTCCCGGTCGGCGGGCGCCATCGCCAGCAGCGTCCCGTCGGGCGCGAGGGCGTCGAGGTACCGGTCGACGACCGCCGCCGGGTCGTCGAGCTCGGAGAGGACGTTACAGAACGCCACGAGGTCGTACCCCTCCCCCGGGTCGAACGTCTCGGCGGTCGTCCGGCTGACGGTCGTCCGGACGCCGGGGCCGGTCTCGGCCAGCAGGCGTTCGAGGACGTCGGCGCCGGCGCCCGGTTCGACCGCGTGATAGTCGAGCAGGGCGTCGTCCGGGAGGTAGTCGGCGACGCCGAGGGCGGGACCGCCGACGCCGGCGCCGACGTCGAGGACGCGCAGGCGACGGGGGAGCAGGCCGCGCTCGGCGATCCGGTCGAGGACGTACCCGACGGCGGCGTAGTAGTCCGGGAGGTGATAGCAGGCGTAGCCGAGCGCCTCGGTCTCGCCGTACTCTACGGGATCCCCGCGGTAGTAGTCCTCCTTCAGGCGCTCGACGGTCGCGCGCAGGCGGTCGCCGCTCGCGCCGCGGTGCCACTCGGCGCCGTACCGGTCGACGAGGAGGTCGAGCAGCGCGTCGGCGTAGCGGTCCGGGAGGGCGTCGGGGGCCCAGTCGCGGCGCCGGATCGGATCGTCGTCGACGGGGACGAACGCTCCGTCCGGCCGCTCGCGCAGGCCGAGGTCGTAGGCCTCCTCCCGGAGGACCCGCCGGACGACCGCCGGGTGCGGCCGGCCGGTCACGTACTCGGCGATCTCCTCGGGGTCGACGGGCCGGACCCCGCGGAGGTACTTCGCGTTCGAGCGGACCGCCTCGCGGTCAACCATCGGCGGTCGGGTCGCTCCCGGCGTCCGGGTCGGTCTCGGCGTCGGCGCTCCGGTCCCCGACGGGCGAGGCGGCCCCGCGTCCGCCCCGCGTGCGCGCCTCGCGGTACAGGCGGTCGAACGCCGCTCCCTCGGCGTCGGCGACCCGCCGGGCGGCGTCGGCGACCCGGTCGGCGCCCGCGAACGTCTCCTGGATCTCCCGGTACACGTCCGGCGAACCGCCGGTGACGGTCGCGACGAGGTCGTCGAGGCGACCGGAGACCGGGGTGGCGAACTCCGGGCGCACGTCGTCCGCCGCCAGGGCGTAGGCGAGGACGGCGGCGTGGGCGCCGGCCTGGACGGTCCGCATCGCTTCGTCGTGTTCCGTGGGCGTGGTGTCGAAGACGTCGTTACCGGCGGCGTCGAGGGCGTCCCGGACGGCCCGCGTCACCGGGCCGGCGGCGTCGTGGACCGCGGCGACGTTGCCGGGCGCGTTCTCTGGGGCGAAGAGGGGATGGAGGCTCAGGCGCTCGCGGTCGGGGGCATGCTCGCGCATCGCGTCGACCACGGCCGCCATGGCGCCCGTCACGTCGACGAGCGCCCGCTCGGCCCGAGGGGCCTGGGCCGCGACGGCGGCCTCGGCGGCCGAGATTGGGACCGCGAGACAGACCGCCTCGAACCGCTTGTCGCCGTCGACGGGGACGGTTCCGGCGCCCGTGGCCTCCGCGGCGGCCGCGGCCGCCGACGGGTCGCGGTCCGCGTACGCCGCCGCGTCGAGGCGGTCGCCCACCCAGCGACCCATCTCCCCGGCCCCGACCACCAGCAGGTCCATGCGGCGCGATAGCCCCCCGCCGTTCTAAAGCGGTTCGGTGGCCCGCGGGGGGACCGTCGGGCCCCGCCGCCCCTGGGCGAAGAGTAATCACCGCCGAGGCGGTACTGCCGGCCGTGGCGAAACACGGCCCCTCGACCCAGAGCACGGTGATCCTGATGGGACTCTTCGTCGTCGCCACAGCGTTCATCGCGCTCCAGGCCGGGGAGCTCACCGAACCGCTGCGACAGCCGGCCCCGGAGGCGCGGTTCGGGTTCGAGCCGTCGGCGACGGGGACGCCCACGCCGGTCGACGTCGACCGCGACCTGATCCGCGTGGGGTACGTCGCCGGCAACCGCCTCGACGCCCGCGCGGTCAGGGTGACCGTGTCGGTCGACGACCGCCGGGTCGTCCTGAACGGCGAGCGCGCGCGGGACCACCGGCTGACCGCCGGCGAGCGGGTGACGGTCCGGTTCGTCGACGACCGGGTCGTCGCGCGGTGGGGGACCGACGCCCGACGGCCGACGTGGAACGAGTCGGTCGGCAGACCCATCGACGTGCGCGAGGGCGACAGGGTGGCGTTCCGGGTCGTCCAGCGGCAGTCGAACCTGACGGTCGACAGGCTGGAGACGCGGGCCTAAGGGGCGAGGTCGGTCGGCCGGTCGGTCAGGTTCTCGTACCCGTCCTCGGTGACGACGACGAGGTCCTCGATCCGGATGCCGCCGACGGCCGGGTCGTAGAGGCCGGGTTCGACCGTGACGACGTGTCCCGGCCGGAGTTCGCCGCCGTCGGGCCCCACTCGCGGGAGTTCGTGGACGTCGAGGCCGACGCCGTGGCCGGTGCTGTGGATGAATCCCGTGTCCGCCCCGGGGTCCGAGCGGAGCGTGGGGAGGCCGGCGTCCTCGAAGACGTCGCAGGCCGCGCCGTGGACCGCCTCGCCCGTCACGCCGGGTTCGATGGCCTCGAGCGCCGCGCGCCGCGCCTCGTCGACGAGCGCGTGCCACTCCCGGACCCGCTCGTCCGGGTCGCCGACGACGTAGGTGCGGGTCATGTCGGCGTGGTAGCCCGTGCGCTTGTCGTAGGGGAAGACGTCGATGACGATGGGCTCGTCGACCCGGAGCGGCCCGCTCCCCCGGTCGTGGGGGTCCGCGGCGTCCGCGCCACAGGCGACGATGGTCTCGTCGAGGCCACAACCGTGCCGGAGGAGCGTCATCTCGATGGCCTCGGTGACCCGCTCGCTGGTCAGCGGGTCGCCCTCGTGTCGGAGCACGCCGTCGTCGTCCGGCGTCGCGGCGCGGAGCAGGTCGACCGCGGCGTCCATCGCCGCCTCGTTGGCCCGCTGGGCGGTCCGGACGTGATCGACCTCCGTCGGCGTCTTGCGCGCCCTGACCCGCTGGACGGCGTCGTCGGGGTCGGTCGCGACGGTCAGGCCGAGGTCACGGAGGCCGTCGGCCGGGCCGAGGGGGAACCGCCCGGGGGTCCGCACCGCGGCGACGTCGCGGTCGTCCAGCCACGCCGCGACGGTCCGGGCCCGGCCCCCGCTCCGGCCGTGCTCGTCCACCCGTTCGCGGTAGTCGTAGTCGGCGAAGCGCGAGACGGTGGCCGCGTCGGCGACCTCGCTCGCGCGGCCGTACTCCAGCGAGGAGACGAGCAGGTGCGTGCCGTCGGGCGTCCAGAGCGTCACGAACGGATCCGGGGCGTCGAACCCGGAGAGGTACCGTTGGTTCGAGTCCTCGCCGTCGGCGTCGAGCAGGTAGCCGTCGTAGGCCCGGTCGTCCGACAGCGCGTCCCGGAGCGGCGCGTAGTCGACGCGGTCCGCGTCGGGGTCGGCGTTCTCGTCCATGTCCCTTCCCCGTGCCGAGGGGCCAAAACCCTCCCGTCGGCCGCCGACCTACCGGCCCGTCGTGACCCCGGCGCCGGGGGAACCTCGACGGTCCCCGGTCGACCGCTCGGGACGCCGGGGGCCACGGTCGCCGTCGTCATCCCCGCCGGGTTCGGGGCGTCGGGCGTCGGCGGCGACGGTCCGTCCGATCGGGACGAACGGGGCCACGTCGGCCGCGGTGACGACGCCCGCCGGGTCGGCGGCGCCCTCGTCCGCCACGGGGAGGGTCCCGAGCCGCTCGGCGGCCATCAGGTCGGCGGCCGCCCGGACCGTCACGTCCGGGTCGACGGTCGGAACGGGGCCGTCGGCGTGCGGGCCGACCGGGCCGTCGGGCCCGGCGCCCGACGCGACGGCCGAGAGCAGGGCGCGCTCGGACACGAGACCGACGACGGACCCCGCCGCGTCGACGACGAGCGCCGACCGGGTGCCCGTCTCGCACAGCGCCTCCGCGACGGCCCGGACCGTGGCGCGCCGCCGGACGACGGCCTCCGGGGGAGACATGACCGCTCTGACCGGTGTGCCGATCATCGATCCTCGGTACGCTCCGCGTCCACTTCATACCGGCTTACGGGTCGGACGTACGGGAACTGTGGCCTCCGGAGGGCTCCGGAGACCGCGGGGACGTGACCTGGAGCGACACGCTGATACGGACCGGCGGGGAGGGGAGGGTATGGAGCTCGAGATCGCGGGGTCGCCGGTCGCCGGCCGGGCGCGCGCGCCGCCGTCGAAGAGCTACACCCACCGCGCCGTCCTCGCGGCGGGCTACGGCGACGGCGCGACGGTCCGGAACGCGCTGGTGAGCGCCGACACCCGCGCGACGATGCGGGCGGTCGAGGCGTTCGGCGGCGACGTTGAGCGCGACGGCCGCACGGTGCGCGTCGACGGGTTCGGGGGCCGCCCCGCCGTGCCCGACCGGGTGATCGACTGCGCGAACAGCGGCACGACGATGCGCCTGACGACGGCCTGTGCCGCGCTCGCCGACGGGCTGACCGTCCTCACCGGCGACGCGTCGCTCCGGTCGCGGCCGCAGGGTCCGCTGCTCGACGCGCTCGGAGGGCTCGGCGGGCGCGCCGAGAGCACGCGGGGCAACGGGCAGGCGCCGCTGGTCGTCGGCGGCCCGATCGACGGCGGGCGGGCGCGCATCCCGGGCGACGTCTCCTCGCAGTTCGTCACCGCGCTCCTGATGGCCGGCGCGGCGACCGAGGCGGGGATCGAGGTGGAGCTGGCGACCGAACTGAAGTCGGCGCCGTACGTCGACATCACCTGCGAGGTACTCGGGGACTTCGGAGTCGAGGCCGGGCCGACGGCCGACGGGTTCGCAGTCGCCGGCGGGCAGTCCTACCGGGCCGACGCCTACGAGGTGCCCGGCGACTTCTCCTCGATCTCGTACCTGCTCGCCGCCGGGGCCGTGGCCGGCGAGGACGGCGTGACGGTGGCGGGCGCACGCCCCGGCGCGCAGGGCGACAGCGCCATCGTCGGGATCGTCGACCGGATGGGCGCCGACGTCGAGTGGGACCGGTCCGCGGGGCTAATCGACGTGTCCCGCGCGCCCCTCTCGGGCGTCGAGGTGGACGTGGGCGATACGCCGGACCTGCTCCCGACGATCGCGGCGCTCGGCGCGGTCGCGGACGGCGAGACCCGCATCCGCAACTGCGAGCACGTCCGCCACAAGGAGACCGACCGGGTCGCGGTGATGGCGGGCGAACTGGAGAAGCTCGGCGCGCGGGTGACCGAGGAACCCGACGAGCTGACCGTCCACGGCGGCGACTCGGACCTGCGCGGCGCGGCGGTCGAGGGACACGCCGACCACCGGGTGGTGATGGCGCTGGCGGTCGCCGCGCTGGCCGCCGAAGGCACCACCCGCATCGCCGGTGCCGAGCACGTCGACGTGTCGTTCCCGGGCTTCTTCGGGACGCTCTCGGAGCTGGGGGCGGACGTGAGGGAGATCTGATCCATCCGATCCGCGCTGGCGCGGGACCGAGGCGGGGAACTCCGGGCCGGGACGCCGTCCGTGTGGTCGCCGGATCGGGCACGGACCGGGATGACCGGGTTCAGAACCGTTTTCCGGCGTCCGGCCGACTCACGCTCATGACCGACACCGACGACCCGGCGGGCGTCGACGCGTTCGAGCACGCGTACACGCCGGCGGACGTGCTGTTCGGCAGGGGGACCGTCGCCGACCTGGGGGACGCGCTCGGCGAGCGGGGAATCGAGCGGGCGCTCGTGGTCTGTGGCTCGAACGTCGGCGCCAACGACGCGCTGATGGACCCGCTCCGCGAGGGGCTCGGCGACCGGTTCGCCGGCGTTTTCGACGGGACGACGCCGAGGAAGTCCGTCGAGGACGCACTCGCGGGCGTCGAGGCCTGGAGGGACACCGAGGCCGACGGGCTGGTCGCGGTCGGCGGCGGGTCGAGCCTCGACGTGTCGAAGGCGATGCGGATCATCGCCGCCAAGCCGCGGGACCGGGACGACCTGCGCGCGGAGGCCGAGGAGCACGGGCGCCTGCGGCTGCCCGAGGGCGTCGACCCGGCGCCCGCCGCGGCGGTGCCGACCACCTTCGCCGGCGCGGACCTCTCGGTCGGAGGGTCGGTGTCGTTCCCGGCCGGGCCGAACGCGGGGCTGACCGACCGCCGGCTGATGCCCGACGTGGCGTGCTACGACCCCGCGCTGTTCGAGACGACGCCCGACTCCGTGTTGCGCGGGTCGGCGATGAACGGCTTCGACAAGGGGATCGAGATGGCGTACGCCAGCGACGGCAGCCCGGTGACCGACGCGACGGCAGTACGGGGGCTGCGCTACCTCCGGCGGGGCCTGCCGGACGCGCTCGACGACGGCGCCGCGATGGAGCGGGCGGTGACGGGCATCGTCCTCGTCCAGTACGGCCTCTCAACGCCCGGGGCGACGAAGCTCGGCCCGATCCACGCCTTCGGCCACGGCCTCTCGCGGGGCTACCCCCTCCAGCAGGGGGTGGCCCACGCCGTCGCCGCGCCACGCGTCCTGCGTGACGTGTTCGAGACGGTCGACGGGGAACGCGACCTGCTGGCGGAGGGGCTGGAGGTCGCGGCCGACCCGGCCTCGATCGTCGCGGCGGTGCGTGAGGTCCGGGACGCGCTGGACCTGCCCTCCCGCCTGCGCGACGTCGACGGCCCATCACCCGGTGACTTCGACGCCGTCGCCCGGGCGGTCCACGAGGACCACCTGCTGCCACACGGGCCGCCGGGGTACGACCCCGACGTGGACGACCTGCGTGACCTCGTCGAGACCATGTGGTGAGCGCCGGGGGCGTTCGGCCGGGAGGCCGTATGGCGGGCGGCGACGATGTCGACGATGGCGACCGGGCATGCGGCCCTTTATGTCGGAGGCCCCGCGAGGGGGGAGTAATGAACGGGAACCGGTTCGGTCGCCTGTTCCAGGTGACGACCTACGGGGAGAGCCACGGGCCGGGGATGGGCGTGACCGTCTCCGGGTGTCCGGCGGGCGTCGAGCTCTCGGAGGAGGACGTCCAGCGCGAACTCGACCGCCGGAAGCCGGGCCAGTCGATGATCACGACCAGCCGCGACGAGCCCGACTCCGTCGAGATCCGCAGCGGCCTCCAGGACGGGTACACGACCGGGACGCCCATCGGGATGACCATCGAGAACAAGGACGCCCGCTCGGGGAAGTACGAGCCGTTCGTGACGGCGCCGCGGCCCTCCCACGGCGACTACACCTACTCGGCGAAGTTCGGCACGCGCAACTGGGGCGGCGGCGGTCGGTCCTCGGCCCGAGAGACGGTCAACTGGGTCGCCGCGGGCGCCGTCGCGCGGCAGGTGCTGGAGCAGAGCGACCACGACGTCCGGGTGAAGGCCCACGTCAACCAGGTGGGCGACATCGAGTGTCCGCCGGTCACGTTCGAGGAGATGCTCGAACACGCCGAGGACAACGAGGTGCGGTGTGCCCACCCGGAGACGGCGGAACGGATGCGCGAGGCCATCGACGAGTACCAGCGGGAGGGCGACTCCATCGGCGGCTCCGTCTACTTCGAGTGCCGGGGGGTCCCCCGGGGGCTCGGCGCCCCCCGGTTCGACTCCGTCCCCGCCCGGCTGGGGCGGGCGATGTTCGCCATCCCGGCCACCACGGCCTTCCAGTTCGGCGCCGGGCGCGACGCCTGCACGATGCGCGGCTCGGATCGGAACGAGGACTGGGAGTTCCACGACGGCGACGGGCCGGTCGTCGCCGACGAGGGCGACCCGGTCCCGGAGGGGAACGACCACGGCGGCCTCCAGGGCGGGATCACCACCGGCGAACCCATCTACGGCGAGGCGACCTGGCACGCGCCGACCTCCATCCCGAAGGAACAGACCACGGTGGACTGGGAGGCCGGCGAACGGAAGGACGTCCAGGTCGTCGGCCGCCACGACCCGGTCCTGATGCCCCGGGCGGTGCCGGTCGTCGAAGCGGTGCTCTACGTGACCATCCTCGATTTCATGCTCCTCGGGGGACGCATCAACCCCGACCGCCTCGACGACCGGCCGGGCGAGTACGACACCGACTACCATCCGTCCGCGCCCGACCGGGAGTAGGTCGTCGGTCGGAACCGGGTCGGGAGCCAGTCGGTTCGACGACCGGGGAGGCGTGAGGGTTCCGCCCGGAAAACCGCGTAAGGCGTGACCCTCATTATTGTTGTTTGCTAATGTATAGCAAAGGCTTTAGTCGGCTTGTAATCAACTGTCGCACAGTGGTCCGCAAGGACCGAGAGAAACATGACTGACGACGAACTCATATGGCGGATCGCGGGGGGATCCGGCGACGGGATCGCCTCGACGAGCCAGAACTTCGCGAAGGCCATGATGCGGTCGGGCCTCCACGTGTTCACCCACCGTCACTATCCGTCGCGCATCCGCGGCGGCCACACGTACACGGAGGTACGATGCTCAGCCGACCCGGTAAAGTCGCGTGGCGACGGGTACAACTTCCTGCTGGCGCTCGGCGACTCGTTCGCCCGGAACCCGGACGAGCACGCCTACTACGGGAACGAGGAGGTCAAGCCGCTGGCGGAGAACCTCGACGACCTGAACGAGGGCGGCGTCATCGTCTACGACACCGGGCTGCTCGACGCGAGCGAGATCGAGGACTTCGAGGAGCGCGTCGAGGAGAACGGCTGGCAGGTCTTCGACGTGAACCTCCGGGAGATGGCCCGCGAACACGGCCGCGAGGTGATGCGGAACACGGCCGGCGTCGCGGTGACGTGCGCGATCGCCGACATCCCGCCGGAGGCGATGAAGAGCCTGATGCGGGACGCGATGCCCGAGAAGATCCTTGAGGACAACCTCACCGTCTTCGACCAGGCGTACGACCTCATCCACGAGGAGTACGACGTCGAGGCGCCGGACGTGTCGGTCCCGGAGGGCGAACACGACGAGGAGCAGGTGTTGCTCTCGGGGAGCGACGCCATCGCCTACGGCGCCCTCGACGAGGGCTGTCGGTTCATCGCCGGCTACCCGATGACGCCGTGGACCGAGGTGTTCACCATCATGTCCCAGAACCTGCCGGAGGTCGGCGGCATCTCCGAGCAGGTCGAGGACGAGATCGCGGCGGCGGCGCTGGCCATCGGCGCCTCCCACGCGGGCGTGAAGGCGATGTCGGGGTCCTCGGGCGGGGGCTTCTCGCTGATGAGCGAGCCGCTCGGCCTCGCGGAGATCTCCGAGACGCCGGTCGTCCTCATCGAGGCGATGCGGGCCGGCCCGTCGACGGGGATGCCCACCAAGCCCGAGCAGGCCGACCTGGAGCACGTCCTCTACACCAGCCAGGGCGACTCCAACCGGGTGGTCCTCGCGCCGGGGACGCCCGCGGAGGCGTACGTCCAGACCCGGCAGGCGTTCCGGTTCGCCTACGAGTACCAGATGCCGGCCATCGTCCTCTACGACCAGAAGCTCGGGGGCGAACTGGTGAGCGTGCCGGCGAGCGTCTTCGACCGGGAGCCGAACGCGGACCTCGGGAGCACGCTCACCGAGGCGGAACTCGAGGACGCTCCCCACGACCCGTCTGGCAAGTTCGAGCGGTTCCGGTACGACGCCGAGGACGGCGTCAGCCCACGGTCGGTTCCCGGCCAGAAGGGCGGGCGCTTCCTCGTGACCGGCAACGAGCACAACGAGGCCGGACACATCAGCGAGGACCCCGAGAACCGGGTCCTCCAGATGGACAACCGGATGCGGAAGCTCGACGCCGTCCGCGAGGACCTCGACGCGAACGACGAGCCGGCTGACACCCACTACGGTCCGGACGAGGCCCAGTACGGCATCCTCACGTTCGGGAGCCAGCAGGGCACCGTCGAGGAGGCCGTCGACCGGCTCAACGGGAAGGGCCACTCGGTGAAGGCGTTGGGCGTCTCGGAACTCGCGCCCTTCCCCGAGGAGCGGGTGGCGGCGTTCATCGAGAGCGTCGACGAGGTGCTGGTCGTCGAGATGAACGCCTCCGGGCAGTTCCGCGGGCTGGTCCAGAAGGAACTCGGCCGGCACGGGGAGCGGATGTCCTCGCTGCTGAAGTACAACGGCAACCCCTTCGAGCCGGCGGAGATCGTCGAGGGGTTCGAGACCAGCATCGACGGCGAGACCGAGGTACCGGGCACTTCGACCAAGTTCGTTCCAGCGGCAGGTGACTGACACATGAGCGCGTTCTCAGCGATCGGCGAGGAACGGGAGATCGACCGCGACGAGTTCACCCCCGGGCTCGAGCCACAGCCGACGTGGTGCCCGGGGTGTGGCGACTTCGGCGTCCTGAAGGCCCTGAAGCAGGCCATGCCCGAGGTGGGCCGGACGCCCGACGAGGTGTTGCTCTGCACCGGCATCGGCTGTTCGGGCAAGCTCAACTCCTACTTCGAGAGCTACGGCTTCCACACCATCCACGGCCGGTCGCTTCCGGTCGCCCGGGCGGCGAAGCTCGCCAACCCCGGCCTGGAGGTCATCGCGGCCGGCGGCGACGGCGACGGCTACGGCATCGGCGGAAACCACTTCACCCACACGGCCCGCGAGAACCACGACATGACCTACATCGTGTTCAACAACGAGATCTTCGGGCTGACGAAGGGCCAGACCTCGCCGACGTCGCCGAAGGGCCACAAATCGAAGACCCAGCCCCACGGGTCCGCGAAGGACCCCGTGCGGCCGCTGTCGATGGCGTTGACCGCCGGGGCGTCCTACGTCGCCCGCACGGCGGCGGTCAACCCCAACCAGGCCAAGGAGATCCTCGTCGAGGCGATGGAGCACGACGGCTTCGCGCACGTCGACTTCCTCACCCAGTGCCCGACGTGGAACAAGGACGCCAGGCAGTACGTCCCCTACATCGACGTCAACGACTCCGAGGACTACGACTTCGACGTCCACTCCCGGGTCGAGGCCCAGGAGATGATGACGAAGACCGAGGAGGCCCTCTACGAGGGCGAGGTCCTCACGGGCCGCTACTACGTCGACGATGAACGCCCGTCCTACGGCCAGGAGAAGCGGGCCATCGGCGAGATGCCCGAGGAGCCCCTCGCGGAGCGGTATTTCGACGACGACTACGAGTGGGAGCGGTCGTACGACCTCTTCCTCGACAAGCACC
>JBDGSZ010000049.1:0-12675 GCA_042217265.1 Haloferacaceae archaeon | reverse complement strand
CCCCTGAAATCAGCGATACAATCCGCAGAGGGCGGTCGCGTTCAACGGAGCATTCGGGGTCGACGACCTCGACTTCGGGGACGCGTCACGGTCGACCACGGTCGAGCTGACGACCGGCGAGACCCCCTCGATCCAGTACGACTCGGAGAACGTCACGCAGGGCCAGAACCTGCGCTACGAGATCCAGGGGAGTGAGGCCGGCGACCAGCACACCCTCACCATCGAACCCGACGACTTCCGGAACGACGACTTCTCGGCCGACACCGTCGCGGGCACCTTCCGCAACGTCGGTGACACCGACCAGATCGGCATCGTCGTCAACGACACCGACAGCAACGCCGACTCCTACGTCGTCAACCCCGGCGACATCGACAGCAGCGACCAACTCACTACCAGCATCAACTCCGCTGACAACAGCGACACCCTCAGCTCGGGTGCCACGATCAGCGACAGTCAGGTCCAGTACGCCTTCGCACAGGTCACCGTCGACGACGACGGCCTGGGCGTCGGCGAGATCGAAACCGACCGGCTCGACACCACCTCCGTGACCACCAACCTCTACGCGGACGGTGAGCAGCCGGCCGAACCGGCCAACAGCACCCTCGACACGGTCAGCGACGACCAGTTCACCGTCGAGGAGGGCGAGATCACCCTCGACACCCCCGGTAGCACCTACGTCGCGGGCGCCGAAGTCGACGTCAACGGCACCGCGCCGGCTCAGATGGACGCCGTCTCCATCTACGTCCGGGACGAGGGGAGCTTCGAACTCGTCAACGTCTCCGGCTCCGCCTCGATCAACGTCGACGGCGATGGCACCTTCACCGAGCAGGACGTCAACCTCGCCAGCGGTGGCGAGCCCGGCAACAACCTGCTCAACTTCCCCGGCACCATCCGCATCGGTGCCATCGACGCCCAGGACGCCGACCTCGACAACAACGGCACGGCCGACAGCACCCTGAGCACCCAGGAGTTCAACCAGGGCACGTCGAGTCAGCGCTCGCTGCGCGTCGTCGACCAGGCGCTCACGGCCTCGTTCCCGTCGACCGTTCGTGGCCAGATCGCCGAAGCTGACAACGACGTCGACGTCAGCGGGACCGCGACCGGCGCGGACAACGTCCTGTTCGTCGCCGTCGGTCAGCGCGGCAACGTCGTGACCCAGGACATCAGCGTCGAGAGCGACGACATCTTCAACCAGGAGGACATCGACCTCTCCTCGCTGCCCAAGGGCCAGACCAGCCTGCACGTCATCTCCATCGCCCGCGACGGCGACGTGGGTGACGGCGACCTGCCCTCGCCCGGCGGGAACGCCGACTCGATCGACGACCTGCAGGCCTACGTCGACAGCCTCGACGAATCGGGCAACACGGCCCAGCAGGTCCGCTCGAAGATCCTCGACGAGACGACCGAGGCCACCGCGAGCGACGACCTGATCGTCAGCCAGACCGTCCGCATCACGGACGCCCAGACGTCGATCAACAGCGTCTACCAGCAGGGCCGCTCGGCGAGCGGGATCAACCCGGTCGCCGTGGGCAACACGATGGTCGTGGAAGGCACGACCAACCTGAGCCCAGCGACAACACGATCACCGTCGAACTGTCCAACGAGGACGCCACGGTCGACCTGGCATCGACCGAGCAGTGGGGCGTCCAGAACGGCCAGTTCAGCGTCCAGCTGGACACGTCGGGTGCGGCCACAGGCACCTACTCGCTCGAGGCTGACGACGGCGAGAACATGGTGACCGAGGAAGTCGAGCTGGTCGAGCAGCTGAGCACGCCGACGCCGACGGCCACCCCGACGGCGACGCCGACCCCGACGCCCACCGAGGGCGGCGGGCCCGGCTTCGGCGCGGTGGTCGCGGTGATCGCGCTGCTGGCGGCCGCGCTGCTGGCCGTCCGGCGCGACTAACCGATTACGACTGACCGCCGAAAGCGGTCACCGACACACCCCTCCGGCCCCGCGGGGACCGGCCCCGTGGGGCCACTTTTTTATTAACACGTGAGATCGCAGCGCTGATTGCGGCAGCACGAGCGACGGTGAGTGTCCCGCGCGGTGGCCCGGGTTCTCGTGGATGCCCGAACCCCAGGCGAGCGGGACGCGCCGGGCCGCCCGTGTCCTCGCCGACGCCGGCGTGGGACCGCCCGGCGCGTCGCCGGTGCGGCATCGCCGGCCGCTAGCGGAAGACGAGCACGAGGGCGGCGGCGAGCGCGGAGAGCGTCACGCCAGCGACGCCGGCCGTCACGAGGTCGGGGCGGCCGTCGCCACCACCCGGTCCCGGTGGCTCGGCGGTCGGCGTCGTCGTGGCCGTCGCGGTCGCCGCGGTCGGGGTGGCGGTCGCGGACGCGCGCTCGCCGACGACGAGGGACGTCGTGTGTTCCTGCCCGGCGGCGTCGACGACACGGAGCCGGACGACGGTCCGCCCGCTCTCGGCGGCGCCGAGGCGCCGGGAGACCTCGACGCGACGCGTGACGGCTCCCGCGTGGACCGTTGCGAACGCGACTCGCTCGCCGCCGGGGGCTCGCGTCTCGACGGTCACCCGCTTGATTTCGCCGCCGAAGGCCGCCCCGCGGACGGTCACCCGGCCGTCGCGGAGCCGCGTTCGCGCCCCGTCGAGGCGGAGGTCCGGGGCCACCGGCCGACCGTACTCGTTCGGCAGGGATCGCGCCGTGCTCGCTCCCTGGTAGTCGGTCGCCACGAACCGGATCCGACCGGTCTGCGGGCCGGCGGGGACCGTCGTTTCGAACCGCACCGTCCGGCGGTCGGGGTCTGGCTGCGCGCCCGTCGCCGTGAGGAGCAACCGCTCGCTGTTGCCGTGGCCGCCGGTCACGCCGACGGTCCGGAGCTTCACGTCGTCGCTGGCGACGCCGGCGACCCGCACCCGCTCGCCGCCGTCGATCCGCTCGATCCGCGTGAACCGGATCGTCGGCGCGTCGCCGTCGCGGAGCTTCAGCCGGAGCTCGTGGCTCCGGACGTTGCCCGTCCGGTCGGCGAGGCGGACCTGTATCCGGTTGGTACCGATCCCGAGAAACAGCCGCTGGGAGAACGCGGAGCCGGGGTCACGGATCACGTAGCGTTCGCGGTGGCGGTGGCGCTCCCCGGCGAACTGGTAGACGTACGTGTGGGTCACCGTGACGGTCTCGACGCCGCTGACGTCCGAGAGCTTCCCGGCGAGTTCCACCGACGGCGTCGTGACCGGCACCATGTCGGGCGGCCCCTCGACCGCCGCGGTCGTCGCGGGCGACCGGTACGCCACGCGCGGCCCAGTCGTGTCCTTGGCGACGGTCCCGACCGCCTCGACCGTTCGGCCCCCCGCGCGGACGATCACCGCCACCCGATGGTCGCCCTCGTCGAGCGACAGGGGAACGTCCCGCGAGAACGCGGTGGCGTTCGGCGAGAAGACCCGCCGCGTCGACCCGTCCACGCGAACCGTCACCTTCTCCACCCGTTCCGGCGCCTGCCCGGACACGGAGAGCGTCGGGTCGTCGGCCACGACGAGTCGGGCGCCGTCGATGCTCGTGCCGTCGACCGTCGCCTCGACCGACGCGTCCGCAGCCCCCGCGACGGGCGCGGTCGCCGGGACGACGAGGAACACGGCGACCAGGACGGCTACCCGCATCACGCCCGGTGGGTTGCCGCTGACCCGCGTAAACCTGACGGGCGGGCTATCGTTCGTGAGAATCGGAGCGGACGGCGGGACGGGGGTCGGTCGATCCCGGCGGGAGGTTTTACCGTGGCCCCGGACGGGGCACACGTATGGATTCGGACGGCACCTTCGGGAAGTACGGCGGGCGGCACGTCCCGGAACCGCTGGAGGAACCGCTGGCCGAACTGGCGGCCGCGTTCGACGAGATCACCGCGACGGCGGAGTTCCGGGAGGAGTTCGAGTACTACCTGGAACACTTCGGCGGGCGTCCGACGCCGGTCTTTCACGCCGAGACGCTCAGCGAGCGGTACGACGCGGACGTCTACTTCAAACACGAGGACCTGCTCCACGGCGGCGCGCACAAGCTGAACAACACGCTGGGGCAGGCACTCCTGGCCAAGCGGGCCGGCAAGGACCGCCTCATCGCCGAGACGGGGGCCGGCCAGCACGGCACCGCGACGGCCATGGTCGGGGCGCTGCTCGACCTCGACACGACGATCTACATGGGTCGTCACGACATGAACCGCCAGGAGATGAACGTGTTCCGGATGCGCCTGCTCGGCGCCGACGTCGAGCCGGTCGAGCGCGGCAACGAGGGCCTGGCCGAGGCGGTCGACGCCGCGCTGGAGGACCTGGTCGCGAACCTCGATGACACCCACTACCTCGTCGGGAGCGCCGTCGGTCCCGATCCGTTCCCGCGCATGGTCCGGGAGTTCCAGTCGGTCATCGGCCGCGAGGCCCGCGAGCAGGTGCAGGAGCTGCACGGCGACCTGCCCGACGCCTGCGTCGCCTGCGTGGGCGGCGGCTCGAACGCCATCGGCCTGTTCCACGCGTTCCGGGACGACGACGTGGCGCTCTACGGCGCCGAACCCGCCGGCAAGGGGCTGAACTCGGGTCAGCACTCGGCGCCGCTGTCGGCCACCGAACGGGACGAGCCACAGGTGTTCCAGGGGATGAAGACCAAGGTCATCGACGAGGACACAGAGAACCACTCGGTGAGCGCCGGCCTCGACTACCCCGCCGTCGGGCCCGAACACGCCGCGCTCCAGGAGCTCGGCCGCGCCGAGTACCACGGCATCACCGACGAGGAGGCGCTCGCCGCCTTCCGCGAACTCAGCGAGTCCGAGGGCATCATCCCCGCCCTGGAGCCGAGCCACGCCATCGCGCTCGCTCTCAAGCTCGCCGAGGAGGACCGTCACGACACAATCCTCGTCAACCTCTGTGGCCGGGGCGACAAGGACATGCAAACGGCCGCGGAGAGGTTCGACCTGGGTTAGAGGCGCCTCTCGAAGCGCACGAGTTCGTACCCCCCGGCCGTCGTCCGGTCGACCTCGTCGTACCCCATCGACCGGTAGAACGCGACCGCGGCGCGCTGGCGCGCCGCCGTCGTCGCGACGACGCGCTCGAACCCCCGGTCCGCCGCCCGGCGTTCCAGTTCCGTGACCAGCCGCCGGCCGTGTCCCCGTCGCTGGCACCGCGGGGCGACGCGTATCCGCCGGAGTTCGGCCGCGCCGTCGGCCCCCGGCAGGAACCCGCCCATGGCGACGAGGGCGCCGTCGCGGGTCCGTCGGTCACCCGCGGCCGGGGCGTCGGGGTCGATGCCGACGAGGAACTCCCCGCCGTCGGCCAGGTACGTGCCGGGCACGTCCCGCAGGTCATCCGTGCCCGGTACGTCGTCCGGATCGGTCCCCGCGTCGCGCAGCGCCCGCTCGTGGAGCGTCCACGCCGCGGCCGCGTCGCACGGCTCGTACCGCCGGAGCCGGACCCCGTCGCTCACGGTCGGAACCGGGCCCCCGTCCGCTTTACCGTTCCGGGCGTCGCGGCTCGCCGCCACACCGGGATTTTTGAGACCCACCCCGTAGGGGTACGGTATGGCAACGCGACCCACGGGGCGGCTGGTGTACCTGACCGAACCGGAGACGCTGGAGCTCCGCGAGTACGAGGTCCCGGAGCCGGACCCGGACACCGTGCTGACCGACATCGTCCGGGCGAACGTCTGCGGGTCCGAGCTCCACATCTGGCGGGGCCACCACCCGGCCGTGCGCGACGCGGTCCTCGGCCACGAGGCGCTGTGTCGCGTCCGGGAGCTGGGCGAGGGCGTCGAGACGGACTCCGCGGGCCGGCCCGTCGAGCCCGGCGACCTCGTCGCGCCGGTGTACTTCATCACCTGCCAGGAGTGTTACGCCTGCCAGCACGGCGAGTTCAACCGCTGTCAGAACGGCCTGCGCCACTGGGCGAAGTCGCCCGACGAGCCGCCGCACTTCCACGGCACGTTCGCGACCCACTACTTCATCCACCCGGACCAGTACTTCTACCGGGTGCCCGACGGCCTCGACGAGTCCATCGCCGCCGGCGCGAACTGCGCGCTCTCGCAGGTCATGTTCGGCCTCGACGAGGTCGGCCTGGAGTACGGCGACACCCTCGTCGTTCAGGGGGCGGGCGGCCTCGGCCTCAACGCCGTCGCGTACGCGAACGAGCGGGGCGCGGAGACGATCGTCATCGAGGGCGTCGACGGCCGCATCGAGCGCGCGGCGGCGTTCGGCGCCGACCACGTCGTCGACTTCCGGGAACACGACACCGTCGAGGGCCGCGCCGAGCGGGTGCGCGAACTCACCGGCGGCGTCGGGGCCGACGTGGGCATCGAGGTGGCCGGCACGCCCGACGCCTTCGCGGAGGGCGTCGAACTCCTGCGCGACGGCGGCCGGTACCTCGAGATCGGGAACATCAGCCCCGGACACACCACCGACTTCGACCCCGGGACGCTGACCCGGAAGTCCGTCTCCATCACGGCGGTCCTGCGCTACGACCCGTGGTATCTCGGGCGCGCGCTCGACTTCCTCGACGAGAACGCCGACGCGTACCCCTACGGAGACCTCGTCGACGCGGAGTTCGACCTCGTCGATGTCGACGAGGCGCTCGCACGGTCGGACGGCCGCGAGGTCACGCGGGCGGCGCTCGTCCCCGGCCACGACCACGACTGAGCGCCGCGACCTCCTCGTCCGGGACGACGCGTGCCGGCGCGGGATATCGACGCCCGGCTCGCCGGCGCCGGGCGACTCCGCCCGTCGGGGTCCGCTGTCCGACCGGCGTCACGCTGACGGTCGTCGAGCACCGACGAAGGGTCGTGTCCCTGACCCCGACGCTCGTCGAGGAGTGCGACGACGACGCGCCCCGCCCGGCCGACACCGAGACGGCGACGTTCGGCCTCGGCTGTTTCTGGGGCCCCGACGCGCGGTTCGGCGCACACGAGGGCGTCGTCCGGACGCGCGTCGGATACGCCGGCGGGACGAAACCCGACCCGAGGTACCACGCCCTGGGCGACCACACCGAGGTGGTACAGGTCGACTACGACCCGAACCGCTGTCCGTACCGGGCGCTCCTCGCCCGGGCCTTCGAGATGCACGACCCGCACCACCAGGCCGGAAAGACCCAGTACCGGAACGTCGTGCTCACCGCCTCCGACGCGCAGCGCGAGACGCTCGCGGCGTACCTCGCCGACAACGGGTACGACCCCGACGGGATCGCGACGGATGTCGAGCGCCTGTCGCGGTTCCACCCGGCCGAGCCGTACCACCAGAAGTACAGCCTCCGGTCGAACGCGTCCCTCCTCGGCACGCTCGAGGACGCCGGCTACGGCGACGAGAGGCTCCGCGAGTCGCCGGCGGCGGCGAAGCTCAACGCCGTCGCGGCGGGCCACGAACTGCCGGCCGACGACTCCCTGCGCGTCGCGCTCGACGGCACCGCCGGGGACCGGCGGCACTCCCGACGGCGGTGACGGTTCCCGACGTCGGGGACGTGCCGACCTCGAACGGCGTCCGGTTCGACGCTCGCCCGTCGCGTGGGTCCTCCGCCGGGACGGCGCGGCGGACGGTCGACCCGACCACGGCAGGGGACCGACCCGGGCCGTCGTCGGACCCTGACCGCTCGATCGAACCGCGGGCTCAGTCGGCCGCCGCGGGTTCGGGTCCCGTCTCGCTCACCACGCGGTCGGTGAACGCGCTGCGCCGGGCGTAGAAGAAGAACACGTACGGGACCTTCGCCAGCACGTCGAGGAACGCGTAGGTCAGCGACGTGCCGGCCAGCGTGGCGTACCCGAGGCCCGCCGGCCCGGCCAGCCAGACGAACGGGTACGCCAGCCAGAGCAGCCCGATGTGGTTCTTCAGGAGGCTGAACAGCCCGACACGGGCTGCGTCGTCGGGGAGGTTCCGCGGGAACACGAGGTAAAGGTACCCGAACAGCGACATGTGGAAGAGTGCCGAGACCCCGAACAGGCTCCACTTGAGGAGGCCGGTCGTGACGACGGCCCCGGCGCCGGCGACGATCATCAGCGCGTCGGCCACCATCACGCCGGCGATGGAGCGCCGGGACGCGCCCGCGACGTAGCCGACGAACCCGACCAGCAGCGGGGTCGTCACGAGCCAGTCGAGGTACCGGAGCCCGACGAACCGGGTGCCGTTCACCGTCACCGTTCCGACGTCGAACGCCATGCCGGCGTACGCGAGGCCCGCGAACCCGGGGATGATCGCGAGCGCGGCCAGCCGCGACTGGGCCGTCGAGCCCTCCGTGGAGTTGTAGAGGACGCCCACGACGGCCGTCCCGAGGACGAACGCCGCCGCCGCCGTCGCGTACGCGACCGTGACGGCGTCCATCAGTGCTCACCCCCGTCGGCCGCCGCGGGCCCGCGGACGGCTCCGGCGCCCGCGTCCGTGGCGTCGCTCCCGACGGAGAACGTCTCGACCTCCGTGCGGAGCCGGGAGATGACCGTGTCCTCGAACTCCTCGAGCGACGTGGCGATCGTGTGGACGATCTCCCGCTGTTGTTCGACCGCCGTCGCGGTCTCGGTGGCGCTCCCGGCCGTCTCGTCGCTCAGGTCCGTCAGCGCGTCCACGGACGTCACGATCTCCTGTACCGTCGAAGCCTGGTCGGAGGTCGTCCGGTCGATCTCCTCGATGGACGTGGAGATGTCCGCGACCGAGTCCGCGATGGTGTCGATGTCGGCGAGCGCCGCCTCGACGGTGTCCGACCCGGCCTGTACCCGGTCCTGCGCCTGGCGCACCGACGACGTGACCTCCTCGGTCCGCTCGGTGACCTCCTCGACCGTCGCGGATATCTCGTCGACCCGCTCCTGGGTCTCCTCCGCGAGCGTCTTGATCTCGTCGGCGACGACGGCGAACCCGTTGCTCGTCTGCGCGGTTCCCTCCCCGGCCTTGGCCGCCTCGATCGACGCGTTCAGCGCGAGCATGTTCGTCTGTTCGGCGATGTCGGAGATGATGTCGGTGATCTCGGTGATCTCGGTCGCCGTGTCCCGAAGCGTCTCGACCCGTTCGACGGTCCGTTCGACCTCCGTCTCGATGGCCGCCATCTCATCAAGCGCGGCCTGCGCGGAGTCGCGGGCGTTCCCGCTCGCATCGGCCACCTCGTCGCTCCGGGAGGCCAGGTCCGTGACCGTCGCCGCGATCTCCTCGGAGGACGCGCTCAACTGGTCGATGTCCGTCGCGATCGACTCCAACTCGGCGCGCTGATCGTCGGCCTTCGTCTGGATCTCCTCCGCGGCGGTGACGGCCGCCTCGACCTGCGACTCGACGTCGCGGCTCATCCCGGTCATCTCCTTGGCCTCGGTCTCGATCCGCCCCGTGGCGTCGGTGACGGTCCCGAAGGCCGCCTCGAGGTCGTCCATCATCCGGTTGAACGCGTCGCCGATGGTCTCCATCGCCTCGTACTCGGTCTCGGTATCCACGCGCTGTGTCAGGTCGCCCGTGGCCGCCCGCTCCATCGTCTCGCCGTATCGACGGGCGATCTCGCGATACTCCTCGGCCATCTCCCGGGCCTCCTGCTCCGCGTGTTCGGCCTGTTCCCGGGCCCGCTCGGCCTCGGCCTGCGTCTCCTCCATCTCCTCGACCCGGGCTTGTAACGACTGTCGCATCTCCTCGATGGAGCGCGCCAGCTGCCCGAACTCGTCGGTCCGCGTCGAGGCGACCCTGCGGTCGAGGTCGCCGTTCGCGATGGCCGCCGTCTGTTCGGACAGTTCGGTGGTGCTCGCGACGCTCTCCGCCGCGTTGATCGATCCGAGCGTGAGGAGCCCCGCGATGCCGGCGACGACCGTCGAGTTCACGTCCCCCGTGACGACGCCGACGGCAACTATCAGTCCTCCCACGGCCACGTATGCGATGCCGAGTTTCGCCCCGTAACTCCGTCTGACCGCGGACAGCATATACGGATACGTGCGTTCGTTACGCATGAACCCTCCCCCCGAAAAATCAGATTTGAAAACTCCGGAAGCGGTAGTCGGCGGTGGCGAGGGCGAACCGCCGACGGCGGGGGCTCATCGGCGAGGCTCGTACCCGCGCACGACCTCGGCGCCATCACGGGGGTCGTCGGGATTAGTGACTCCGTCGGGGTCGGAACGAAACGACACGGGGATCCCCGGCGCCGCGGCTCGCGGATCCGCGTCCTCGAATCGACAAACACCTCCGGGCTGTTGGAACCCACATGATGGAGCGGGCTGGGACGGATTCGAACGCCGGCGGACTCCCTGCGGTCGTCCGTTGCTCCACGCCCCGCTCCGCTCGGCGGGAGCGCCGGTACGCTCGAGGTGTGGGAACGTCGGGAAAACGAGTGGGTTGGGGCGGATTTGAACCGCCGGCCTCCTCCATGTCAAGGAGGTGTCATAACCAACTAGACCACCAACCCAGTCGCGCGTTCGTTGCGACTACAGGTATCCTGGGACGGCAATTGAACCTTTCGGAACAGGGGCGGAGCGCCGCGTCGTGAACGTCTACGACCATCGGTGTCGAAAGAGTTATCGTGATGTACAAGTTTGTACATCGTAACACGAACGCGTTCACTCATGATACGGGATTACATCGAGCGGGCGACGGAGGGCGACGATCTGACGATGGAAGAGGCGCGGGACGCGGCCCGCCTCGTCTTCGAGGAGGCGACCGAGGCCCAGATCGGCGCGTTGCTGGCGGCGCTCCGCGGGAAGGGCGAGACGGAGGCGGAGATCGCCGGCTTCGCGAGCGGGATGCGCGACGCCGCCCGGACCATCGACCCCGACCGGCGACCGCTGGTCGACACCTGCGGCACGGGCGGGGACGACCACGACACCATCAACGTCTCGACGACCAGCGCGGTCGTCGCGGCCGGTGCGGGCGTCGCGGTCGCCAAGCACGGCAACTACTCGGTCTCGTCCTCGTCGGGGAGCGCCGACGTCCTCGAGGAACTCGGCGTGGAGATCGACGCCGAACCGCCGGCGGTCGAGGCCGCGATCGAGTCGGAGGGGATCGGGTTCATGCTCGCGCCGGTGTTCCACCCGGCGATGAAGGCGGTCATCGGCCCGCGCAAGGAGCTCGGGATGCGCACGGTGTTCAACGTCCTCGGGCCGCTGACGAACCCGGCCGGCGCCGACGCGCAGGTGGTCGGCGTCTACGACCCCGACCTCGTGCCGGTCATCGCCCGCGCGATGGCGCGCATGCCCGTCGAGCGCGCGCTGGTCGTCCACGGCGACGGCCTCGACGAGATCGGCGTCCACGGCGGGACGACAGTCGCCGAGGTCGACGGCGACGGCATCGAGGAGTACACCCTCGCGCCCGAGGACCTCGGCCTGGAGCGGTCGCCGGTCGAGGCGGTCGCCGGGGGGACGCCCGCCGAGAACGCCGCGGCGCTGGAAGGGATCGTCACCGGCGAGGTGGCGGACGCCCGGCGGGACGTCGTCCTCGCCAACGCCGGGGCGGCCATCTACGTCGCCGGCGAGGCCGACGACCTGCCCGGCGGCGTCGAGCGCGCCCGGGAGGCCATCGGATCCGGCGCCGCCGCCGCGAAGCTCGACGACCTCCGGTCGGCGACGACCGCCGCCGAGCGGGCGGACGACTGACATGCGCGTGAAAGTCTGTGGGGTCACCCGGGAGGCCGACCTGCGGGCCGTCGCCGCCGCGGGGGCCGACGCGGTCGGCGTCGTCACCGACGTGACCGTCGACACGCCGCGGGAGGTGCCCCCGGAACGGGCGGGCGAGCTCCTCGACGCGGCCCCGCCGTTCCTCTCGACGGCGGCGGTGACGATGCCGGAGACGCCAGCGGCCGCCGCCGACGTCGCCGAGCGGACCGGCGCCGACCACCTCCAGGTCCACGGCCTGTCCGACCCGGACGACGTCGCGGCGATGCGGGACGCGGTCCGGGCGCGGCTCGTGGTCGCCGTCGGCGCGGCCGACCCGGCGACGGCGCGGGCGGTCGCGCCCGCCGCCGACGGCCTCCTCGTCGACTCCGCGACCGAGTCCGGCGGGGGCGGGACCGGCGAGACCCACGACTGGGCGGCGACCCGGGAGCTGGCCGCCGACCTGGACACCCCGGTCGTCCTCGCGGGCGGGCTGGACCCGGAGAACGTCGCGACGGCCGTGCGCACGGTCGACCCCTACGGCGTCGACGTCGCGAGCGGCGTCGAGCGGAGCGGTGGCGTGAAGGACCACGATGCCGTCGACACCTTCGTCCGCGAGGCGCGTCGGGCCGGCGACGCCAGAGGACGGGAGGTGTCTCCGTGATCGGGTTCGACCCCGACCGGGAGGCGTTCGTCGCGTCGCTCGCCGGCCGGGACGAGCCGGCGGTGGCCCACGTGGCGGTGCCGATCGACCGGGAGGTCACGCCCCTCGCGGCGTACGCCGCGCTCGTCGGGCGGGACGACTACGGCTTCCTGCTCGAGAGCGCCGAGAAGACACCCTCCAGCGACCCGGACGGCGCGTTCGGCCGGTCGACCGATGGCGACCGCCACGCCCGATACTCCTTCGTCGGCTTCGACCCCGAGGCGGTCGTCTCGGTGACCGACGAGGGGACCGAGGTCGAGTCGCTGGGCGGGCGCGCGGCCGACCTGATCGACCCCGGCGAGGGCGACGTCCTCGACCGCCTCCGCGGAGCGCTTCCGGACCTCGACCGGGTCGGGTTCCCCGGGGGCGAGCGGCAGGCGCTCGAGGGGGGGCTCGTCGGCTTCCTGGCCTACGACGCCGTCTACGACCTCTGGCTCGAGGAGGTCGGCGTCGAGCGCCCCG
>JBDGSZ010000021.1:0-12768 GCA_042217265.1 Haloferacaceae archaeon | reverse complement strand
CTCGCGGCCGGGCTCGCGCAGCTGGTCATCATGCGGACCGTCGCGGACGTGAGCGCGGCGGTGACCGGCGTCGACGCCCGGGTCTGGGGCGTCGCGTGGGCCGTCGTCCTGGCGGTCGGCCTCGCCGGCGGCGGGTACCGGGTCGCCGAACTCGGCGCGAAGGTCCTGGTCTCGGCGGTCGTCCTCGCCTTCGTCGCCTCGCTCGCGGTCGTTCCCGTCGACGCCGGCGCTGCGGTCGGCGGTCTCGTCCCCGTCGTCCCGGCGGGGGTCGAGGGGGCGTTGCTGGCCGCCGGCATCCTCGGCGGCGCCGTCCACGTCACGCTCGTGACCATGCAGACCTACACGGTGACCGCCCGGGGGTGGGGGATCGACGACCTCCGGCTGGCGAAGCTCGACGTCGGCGTCTCGATGCTCTTCGCGTTCGGCGGCTACAGCCTCGCCATCTTCCTCGTGACCGCCTCGGTGCTCCACGGCCCCGGCGTCTCCCCCGGCGACCTGACGCCCACCTCGGCGGCCCAGGCCCTCGGCCCGCTGGCCGGTCCGAGCGCCGAACGCCTGTTCCTGCTCGGCCTCTGGGGCGCGGCGGTCTCGACGCTCGGGGGCAACACCGTCGTCCCGCCGTACCTCGTCGCCGACAAGCTCGGGTGGGGGACCGACGTCTCCGACCCGCGGTACCGCGGGCTCCTGGCCGCCGTCGCGCTCCTCTCGGCCGGCGGCGCGTTCGTCGGCGGGGCGCTCTTCCCGCTCCTGGCGCTGGTGCTCGCGTTCGGTCTGGTCGGCACGCCCTTCGCCGTCGCGCTGGTGCTCGTCCTCCTCGACGCCGAGGGCGTGCCGGGCGAGACGTCGACGGCGGCCAACCTCGGCGGCCTCGCCGTCTTCGCCGTCGGCGCGATGACGGCCGGCCAGTTCGTCGCCCGGCGGGCGGGGACGGCGACCCGGGATCCCATCTCGGCGTTCGTCGTCGCCTTCGCCGTCGCCTTCGCGGCCGCGACGCTGGCGCTCGGGGTCCGGTTCGTCCGCGACCGGCGCGCGACCGGGATCGGGTCGTGACCGCCGACCTCCCCTTCCCGCTCTTGGGGACGACGCTCGTCACGGGCCCCTCGAACGCCGGCAAGACGCGCCTGACCGCGGCCGCCCTCGACGCGTGGGTCGCCGAGCACGGCGCGACGGGCGTCGTCGTCCTCGATTTCGCGCCCGTGGTCGAGCGCGAGGGGACGGTCCTCGGCGGTCGCCTGTCCCGGTTCACGTCCGTCCCGGACGGCGCCTGGCACGGGGTGCTCGAGGCCCACGCGCCGCGGACCGACGGCGCGGACGCGGACGCGGCGCTGGCGCTGGCCCGGGACAACGCCGCCCGCGCCGCCCGCCTGCTGGCCGCCGCGCCCGCGCCCCGGGCGGCGTTCGTCAACGACGCGACGGTCCCCTTCCAGGCGGACGGCGACCCCACACCGCTCGCCGACTACTGCGAGCGCGCCGAGGTCTGTGTCTGTAACGCCTTCGACTCCGACGAATTCGGGACCGACGACCCCGTCTCGCGGAACGAGCGGGCGGCCCTCGACGCGCTCGACGCCCGGGCCGACAGGCGCGTGCGGCTCGACCCGGAGTAACGACCGGACGCCCGCCCGCCCGGGCCGGCGACCGCGCAACGACGGTCGGCCGCGTAGCGTCCCCCGGATATTTAGCCACGGCCGCCCACTCCGACCGCGATGGAACTCGGCTCGCGGGACGCGTTCGCCCGGATGGGGACGCTCGGCATCGAGGAGGAGTTCTACGTCGTGGACGCGGACGGCCGCCCCACCTCGGGCATCGACGACCTGGTCTACGGGCCCGAGCCCCCCGAGCCGCTGGTCGACCGGCTCGACCACGAGCTGTTCCAGTGTACGATCGAGACCCAGACCCCGCTCATCGAGCGCCCGGGCGACGCCGCCGACGCCCTCGAAACCGTCAGGGAGGCGCTGGTCGAGCACGCCGCCGACCACGGCTACCGGATCGCCGCCGCCGGCCTCCACCCCGCCGCGAACTGGCGGGAACTCGACCACGCCCGCAAGGAGCGCTACCGGGCGCAACTCGACCGCATCCAGTACCCCCAGCACCGCAACACCACCGCCGGCCTCCACGTCCACGTCGGCGTCGACGACGCGGACAAGGCGACGTGGGTGGCCAACGAGCTCCGGTGGTATCTCGCCCCGCTGCTCGCGCTCTCGGCCAACTCGCCGTACTGGTGTGGGTTCGACACCGGTCTCGCCTCGGCCCGCGCGAAGGTCTTCGAGGCGCTCCCGAACACCGGCGTCCCGTCGCGGTTCGAGGACTTCGACGCCTACCGGCGGTTCGAGGAGCGGATGGTCGAGACGGGCGCCATCAACGACCGGGGCGAGCTCTGGTACGACGTCCGCCCGCACACCGGCCACGGGACCGTCGAGGTGCGCTCGCCCGACGCGCAGGCCGACCCCGACCGCGTCCTCGCGTTCGTGGAGTACGTCCACGCGCTCGTCCTCGACCTGGCCGAGCGCTACGAGGACGGCGAGGCCGGCACCGACCTCCGCCGGGAACTGCTGGACGAGAACAAGTGGCGAGCGATGCGACACGGCCACGACGCGTCGTTCGTCGACCCCGACGGCGGCGAGGTTTCCCTCGCCGCGGTCGTCGACCGGGAGTGTGACCACCTCGGCGTCGACGGCCTCCGCGAGGTGTTCGAGGCCGGGAGCGGCGCCACGCGCCAGCGCCGCCGCCGCGACGAGGGCGGCCTCGACGCGCTCTGTGCGTCGCTCGTGCTCTGACCGGTACCGGTCGACCCGTATCGCCGCCGGAAGACCGCCGGGGTCGGACGGTCGGTACCGGCGAGGCGCGCTAATCGCGGGCGCGTCCGAACGCGCTCGGGACCGGGAGACGGATAGGGCTGGCGTCCCTACCCCGGCACATGAGCGAGGCCACCCTGGTGTACGACGACGACTGCGGCTTCTGTACGTGGTGGGCGGACGTCTTCGCCGACCGCACGGACGTCCGTCCAGTCGGATTCGCCGAGCTCGACGACGATCTCCGGGAGCGCCTGCCGGACGACTACGAGACGTGCGTCCACCTCGTGACCGACGACGAGGTGTACTCCTGTGGCGAGTCCGTCGAGCAGGCGTTCCTGCGCTCGGACCTCGGCCGCGACGTCCGGCCGCTGGTCCGCTTCCTCCGGCACTTCGACGACTACGAGCGGTTCCGCGAGCGGGCGTACCGGTACGTCGCCGACCGCCGCGACACGTTCGGGAAGCTCGTCTCGAAGACCCCGCCCGCGCGGAAGCGACGGTAGGCCGGCGGCCGGTCAGCGGGTCCGTCGGCGGCTCCCGCCGGGGTCCGTCCGCGAGAGCGGCCGGACGTACGTGCCGACCCGCTCGCGGTGCCACCACCGCCCGGTCTCGGCCCGCTCCTCGGGCGTGGTGTACCGGTAGCGGTACCGGACCGCCCGGACGTGGGTCGGCGGGTCGTCGGGGAAAGGGTCTGTCGCCAGAAGCGAGCGGACCGCCTCGTCGCCCGCCAGCAGCCGCCTCAGCAGGCGACGGAACCACGGGCTCCGGCGCGGAGTGGGGGACATCGCCGCGAACCAGAGCTGCCAGTCCAGCCGGAGGTGATAGGGGGCGATCTGGCGCGGCCGCCGTGACGGGTCCGTCGGCTTCCCCGGGAACCCGTACTCGCGCCACTCCGTCGACGCCGTCACCGTCCCGTCGGCGGTCCCCTCGATGACGACCTCGTATCGCTCCCTCGTAACCGACCCGAAGGCACCGTAGCTGTTGACGAGGTGGAGCGGGTCGTGGGCGGCGTTCATCGCCTGGCGTTCCGAGAGCATGTTGCGGACCGGTTCGACGCTCCGGACGACGACGAGGAGGGTCAGGAGGCCGGCTGCGACCTGGAGCGGGAGGGGAACCGGGGCGGACGCCGGAGCCGCGACCGGCAGGACCGCGGCGAGCACGCCGTCGGAGAACGTCGCGACCGCCAGGACGACGGTGAGCGCGTTCAGCCACGCGAAGTTGCCCGTGAGCATGAGCCACCCCTGAAAGCCGATCGTAAGGGCGCCCGCGGCGGCGGCGAAGGGCTGGGGCGCGAAATAGAGGAAGGGAACCGCCAGTTCGACGACGTGGTTGCCCAGGGTCTCGACGCGGTGGAACCGGTCGGGGAGGTGGTGGGCGAACCACGAGACCGGGTTTGGGATGGGCTGGGTCTCGTAGTGGTGATCGAGGCAGGTCAGGTCGCGCCAGCAGTCGTCGCCGCGGAGCTTGATCAGCCCCGCGCCGAACATGTTGCGGAAGAGCACCCACCGGAGCAGCCAGACCACGAGGACCGGCGTCCCCGTGCCGGCCGTCCCGAGGAAGACGGCGAGAAAGCCGGTCTCCAGCAGCATCGACTCCCAGCCGTAGCCGTAGAACGTCTGCCCCGCGTTGACGAAGGAGAGGTAGAGCGCCCACAGCGCCGCCCAGAGCGCCATCGACGCCGGGAGGGCGACGGGCGATGGGAGCCACCCGGGGGCGCCCGCGAGCGCCAGGATCGAGAGCCCCACCCCGGTCCAGGCCGCGGCGCCGACGACCCGGTCGTCCGGGAAGCGGTGGAAGAGGCTCGGCCGCTCCCGGAAGGAGCGCCGGTCGACGTAGGCCCCGAGCGGGAGCAGGCCGTCCTCGCCGGCCAGCGGGCGGAACTGCCGCGCCGCGACGAGGAAGGCGAGCAGGTAGAGGAGGGCCAGCCCGCGACGGACGAGCAGCCGGACGAGGACGTGGTCCCCGCCGCCCGGGAGCGCCATGCGCGGGCGTGAGCCGGGCGAGGCTGAAATGCGTGACGGGTGCCCGGCGCCACGGCCACGGCGTCGGGCGGTTCGGCGCGGAATTTAATTGGTTCGACGCCCTACGAACGGGTTGGGACAGCAGCGGCGCGAACGGCGGCATCGCCCGACGGGATCGCCGGTGCTGTCGACCGGGGCGAGGACGGCCCGTCGGTCCCCCGCAGCGCCGGCGCCCGTCGAAGGGACGCTTCCGGTCACGGACCATGCGGCTGCGAGTCAGACAACTCAAGCGGAAGGAAACCGGTAGCGGCCTCGCCTCCATCGACCGCGAGGCGATGAAGGAACTCGGCGTCTCCAGCGGCGAGTTCGTCACCGTACAGGGGCGCGATGGACGGGTCGTCGCCCGGGTCTGGCCCGGGGGGTCCGAGGACACCGGGCAGGGGATCGTCCGCATCGACGGGCAGCTGCGGCGGGCGATCGGCGCCCGAATCGACGACCGCGTCGAGGTCGAGCCGGCGGAGGTCGACCCGGCCGAGCGGGTCACCGTCGCGCTCCCGGAGAACCTCCGGCTCCGCGGGGACGTCGAGTCGTACCTCCGGGACGAACTCACCGACCGGCCCGTGACGAGCGGGCAGCGGATCCCGCTCTCGACCGGCCTCGGTCCCCTCTCGGGACGGTCGGGACGCGTCCCGCTCCGGGTCGTCGACACCGAGCCCGAGGGGACCGTCGTCGTCCGCAACTCCACCGACGTCCGAGTCGTCGACCCGTCGGCCGAGGAGGTCGCCGTGTCGCCCGGCGAGTCCGACGGGACCGCCGACCGGACCGCGGCGACGGCGGTGACCTACGAGGACGTCGGCGGGCTGGACGACGAACTCGAACGGGTCCGGGAGATGATCGAGCTGCCGATGCGCCACCCCGAGCTGTTCGGGGCGCTCGGCATCGACGCGCCGAAGGGCGTGCTCCTCCATGGCCCGCCCGGGACGGGCAAGACGCTCATCGCCAAGGCCGTCGCCAACGAGATCGACGCCCACTTCCGGACCATCTCGGGGCCGGAGATCATGTCGAAGTACTACGGCGAGAGCGAGGAGCAGCTGCGGGACATCTTCGACGAGGCGACCGAGAACGCGCCCGCCATCGTCTTCATCGACGAACTCGACTCCATCGCGCCCAAGCGCGAGGAGGCCGGCGGCGACGTCGAGCGGCGCGTGGTCGCCCAGCTGCTCTCGCTGATGGACGGCCTCGAGGAACGCGGCGAGATCACCGTCATCGGGACGACCAACCGGATCGACGCCGTCGACCCGGCCCTGCGGCGCCCCGGCCGGTTCGACCGCGAGATCGAGATCGGCGTCCCCGACGCCGCGGGCCGGGAGGAGATCCTCCGGATCCACACCCGCGGGACGCCGCTCGGCGACGACGTCGACCTCGAGCGGTACGCGGAGAACACCCACGGGTTCGTGGGTGCCGACCTGGAGAACCTGGCCCGCGAGGCCGCGATGACCGCGCTCCGCCGGATCCGTCCCGGACTCGACCTCGACGGCGAGGAGATCGACGCCGACGTGCTCGACTCCATCGAGGTGACCGAGCGCGACTTCCGCGAGGCGCTGAAGGGCATCGAGCCCTCCGCGATGCGGGAGGTGTTCGTCGAGACGCCCGACGTGGCCTGGGCGGACGTCGGGGGGCTCGAGGAGACGAAGGAACGCCTGCGCGAGACCGTCGAGTGGCCCCTCCACTACGCCGATGCCTACGAGCGCGTGGCGCTCGACCCGGCGAAGGGCGTGCTCCTGTACGGCCCGCCGGGGACGGGCAAGACCCTGCTCGCCAAGGCGGTCGCCAACGAGGCGGACGCCAACTTCATCTCGGTCAAGGGCCCCGAGCTGTTCGACAAGTACGTCGGCGAGTCCGAGAAGGGCGTCCGCGAGGTGTTCTCGAAGGCCCGCGAGAACGCCCCGACGGTCGTGTTCTTCGACGAGATCGACGCCCTCGCGACCGAACGGGGCCGCGGCGCCGGCGACTCGAACGTCGGCGAGCGGGTCGTCTCACAGCTGCTGACCGAACTCGACGGCCTCGAGGAACTCGAGGACGTGGTCGTGATCGCCGCCACGAACCGGCCCGACCTCATCGACGACGCGCTCCTGCGGCCCGGTCGCCTCGACCGCCACGTCGCCGTCGACGAGCCCGACGCGGACGCGCGCCGGGAGATCTTCGCGGTCCACACCCGCGACCGGCCGCTGGCCGAGGACGTCGACCTGGGCGACCTGGCCGAGCGGACGGCGGGCTACGTCGGCGCCGACATCGAGGCCGTCTGCCGCGAGGCGGCCCAGGTCGCCGTCCGCGACCACGTCCGCGCGACCGCCGAGGGCGAGGGGCGGGACGCCGACGAGATCGTCATCACGGCTGACCACTTCGACCGGGCGTTCGACGAGGTCGAGCCGCAGGGCAGGAGCGAGTTCGGCGGAAACGAGCGCGTGCTCCCCGAACCCGACGGCGGCGACGCGGCGTGACGGCCGAACCGACCCGGCTCGCGGGTCGACGCGACGGTTCGGCGAGCCGGTCCGTTTTCCACCACGAACCGGCGACGGTCCGGGGCCGAGGGCACGGGCATCCCGGTTCGGTGAGGGACCCGCCGGCCCGGACGCCGGTCCGACGGGGCCGGCCGGCCGCCCTCGGCCCACCGGCGATCACGTGCGGCCGGACCATCCCGGACCCGCCACCCGTCCCGTCCGACCGTGGCGGGGACGGTCGGGGGCCGACCGATAACCTCTACCTGAAGCCGAGAGGTAACACGAGTTACCATGGCACATACAGTTCGTAGCGCCCGGCACCCCCCCCTGCGTGGGTCGTCCGTCAACCCCTTCCGCCCGGAACGGCGTACGGGGACACATGTCCGAGGAGATCGAGGTCACGACCGTCGAGGGGGCGGCGACAGCGGCCGACGTCCCCCGTCTCGGGGGGATGCCGATGCTGGGGTTCGGCACGTGGGAACTCGACGACCCGACGGCGTGTGCCGAGGCCGTCGCGACCGCGCTCGACGCCGGCTACCGGCACGTCGACACGGCGCAGGCGTACGGCAACGAGAGCGTCGTCGGCGACGCGATCGAGCGGTCCCACGTCGACCGCGACGAGGTCTTCCTGGCGACGAAGGTCTGGATCGAGAACCTGGGGTACGAGGACGCCCTCGAGGCGGCCCACGGATGCCTCGACCGGCTGGGCACCGACTACGTCGACCTGCTGTACGTCCACTGGCCGGCCGGGGCATACGACCCGGAGGACACCCTGGAGGCGTTCGACGAGCTGGTGGAGGCGGGCGTGACTGAGCGGATCGGCGTCTCGAACTTCGAGCCCGAGGGGCTGGCCGAGGCCTGCGAGCGGGCCGACGCGCCGATCTTCGCCAACCAGTTCGAGTGTCACCCGCTGCTCCCCCAGGACCACCTGCTCGACGCCTGCCAGGAGCACGACGTCCGCCCGGTGGCGTACTCCCCGCTGGCCCGCGGCGGGGTCCTCAAGGTCCCCGAGATCGCCGACGTGGCCGCCCGCCACGACGCGACGCCCGCCCAGGTGAGCCTGGCGTGGCTCCGCCAGCGGGGGATCACCGCCATCCCGAAGGCCACGAGCGAGGCCCACATCCGCGACAACTGGCGGTCGCTCACCCTGCGCCTCGACGAGGCCGACGTGGCGAAGCTCGACGCGATCGATCGGGTCGAGCGCAGGGTCGACCCCGACTGGGCACCCTGGCGGTGATCGCGCGCCCCCGCCCCCATCGCTAAGGCGACGGCCGCCGAACGGCATCATATGTCCTACGAGAAGGTCAGCCTGGAGGCGGTCGAGCCGCGCGACGTCGACGGCCTCGCCCCGACGCTCCGGGCGGTCGGGTACGAGCTCCGGCCCTCGGAGATGCGCCCGAGCGTCTGGGAGTACGACGCCGGGGACGCGAACAACCGGCACCGCCAGGGCGAGCAGGAGGAGCTCTACGTCGTCCTCGACGGTCGGCTCCGGATGGAGGTCGAGGGCGAGGAGTTCGAGGTGACCGCCGGCGACTACGTGGTCGTGCCCCCCGAATCGTGGCGCCGGCTCGTCGCCGAGGAGGCGAGCCGGGTGCTGGTCGTCGGCGCCCCGAACGTCCCCGACGACGGCATCCTGGCCGACGAGGACGGGTAGCCCCGCCACGCCGGAACGGGGGCGGGGGCCGGCGGTGACCGACCGGGCCCGGCGGACCCGGGAGCGACAGGATTCTTTGGCACGGAACCGCTACCGTCGGCGTGCCATGACCGATTTCGACACCGTCGAATGTGCGGTCTGTGGCGAGGCGTTCAAGTCGCTCCCGGGCGCGAACGCCGCGGAGACGCGGACGTGCTCGCCCGCCTGCGAATCGCGGCGGTCGTCGTAGTGGGGCGTCAGCGGAACTCGACGTCCGCCCGCTCGGTCACCTCGCCGAACAGCCAGTCGGCGTGGTCGACGGCGTACTCGCGGTGGTCCGGTTCGATGAAGCCGAGGGCGTCACGCACCAGGACCGGGCGGTAGTCCCGCAGGCCGGCGCTGCCGGCCGTGTGGAGCACACAGACGTTCGCGAGCGTCCCGCAGATCAGCAGGTCGTCGATCCCGTGGGTGTCGAGGTACGCCTCCAGGTCGGTCCGGTAGAAGGCGTCGTAGGTGTGCTTGACAACCACGTGGTCCTCCTCCCTGACGTCGAGGTCGTCGACCAGTTCGGCCTCCCAGGACCCCTCGACGACGTGCTCCCCCCAGCGTTCGAACTCGTCGTAGTAGTGGGCGTCGTCGAACTGCTCCGGCGGGTGGACGTCCCGGGTGAACACGACCGACGCGCCCGCCTCGCGGCCGGCGGCGACGAGGTCGTTCACCGGGCCGATAGCCTCCTCGCTCGGCGGGGCGTGGAGGCTCCCGTCGGGGTGACAGAAGCCGTTCTGCATGTCGACGACCACCACCGCCGTGGCGTCCGGATCGTACGCCATACGCGAACGATAGCGGACGTGAAAGGTAAACGTCTGTCGGAACAAGTCATCGAAGAGATTTTTCCAACGACCGGGCCGCACGCGACGGCCGCGGCGCCGCCCGGCCGCTCCCATCCCCTTTTATTATGGCTCCTCCGGACGAGGGGCCATGGAGATAACCGACGTGCGGACGGTGAAAGTCGAGGTCCCGCTGGACCGGACCCTCGGCGTCTCGGACGGACGGGGCATGGACGCCCGCGGCGCGGCGTTCGTCGTCGTCGAGACGGACGCTGGGATCACGGGCATCGGCGAGGGCGTCGGCCCGGAGCCGTACATCGTCGAGCGCATCGTGGAGGAGAAGTACGCGCCCCGCCTGGTCGGCGAGGACCCGCTGGAGCGGGAGCGGCACTGGGCGTCGATGCTGACGGACGACGTCTACAAGGACCGCAAGGGCCAAGGCGTCTCGGCGGCCAGCGGCGTCGACATCGCGCTGTGGGACCTCGCCGGCAAGGTCCACGACGAGCCGGTCTACCGGCTGCTCGGCGGCGACGCCGCCGGGGCGGGGAGCGTGAAGGCGTACGCGAGCGACCTGTTCTGGGACGACCCGGGGACGATGGCCGAGCGGGCGGCGTCGTACGTCGACCGCGGGTTCACGGCGGTGAAGACCCACCTCGGGCGGGGCATCGACGCCGACGAGGAGCGGGTCGCGGCCCTGCGGGACGCGATCGGCGACGCCGAGCTGATGGTCGACATGAACTGCGGCTACGACCGCGCCGACGCCCTGCGGGCCGGGCGGATGCTGGAGGAGTACGACGTCTACTGGTACGAGGAGCCGCTGACGCCCTACGACGTCGAGGGGCTGGCGGAGCTCCGGCGGAAGCTCGACGTGCCCATCGCGACCGGGGAGAACGAGTACACCAAGTGGGGCTTTCGCGACCTGCTGGAGGCCCGCGCCGCCGACTACCTGATGCCCGACGTGATGCGCTGTGGGGGGATCACCGAGGCGCGGAAGGTGAGCGCGCTGGTGGAGGCGTTCGACCTCGTCCTCTCGCCGCACTGTTTCACGACCGGCGTGGGGCTCGCGGCGACGATACATACGCTCGCCGCCTCGCCCGCCGGCGAGTGGCTGGAGTTCGACACCACCGGCTTCGAGCTGTTCGAGGACCTGTTCGTCTCCGACCTCGCGGTCGAGGGGGGACGCGTCTCCCTCCCCGACGACCCGGGCCTTGGCGTGGAGCTCGACGAGGGCGTGATCGGCGAGTACCGGGTGGACTGACGGGCCCGGAACCGGCCTCTCGGCCCGCGCGCCGCGTTCCCCGGGGGTTGAAGGTATCGACGCTCCATCCGCCGGTATGGCAGCCATCGACGTCGCGATGTACGCCGCGCACCTGCTTTTCGCCGGCCTCTGGGCGGGAAGCGTGTTCTTCGTCGCGTTCGCCGTGCTCCCGACCGCGATGGACGGAACCTCGAACGCGGGACCGCTGGCCGTCCAGACCGGTCGGCTGCGGTGGATCTCCCGGATCAGCGCGCTCGCGCTCCTCCTGACCGGCGGCCACACCGCCGCACAGCGGTACACGGCCGCGTCGCTCACCGGATCGACCGCCGGCTACGCCGTCCTCGCGATGGTCGTCCTCTGGTTCCTGATGGCCGGCCTCGTCGAGGCCGCCGGGAGCCGCCTGGCGGACGGCTTCGACGCCGGCAAGGTCCGCGGGCCGGCCCGTGGCGCGCGGCCGATGCTTCTCGCGGCCTCGGCCATCGGCGTCGTGCTCCTCCTCCTGGGCGGCGTCCTCGCGTACGTCTGAGCCCCCGCCGACGCCGAATCGTCTCCCGCGCCGGTCGCCGCCGCGCCGGCCGCACGGGGGTTTAATCCCCCGTGGGCCGACGCGGAGCCATGGCCGACTCGCACGCGGGCGCGGAGATGGACGCGGGGACGGAGGCGCTGCTCGACCGGATCGGGGGACGGTTCCCGCCGTCGAACGCCCTCTCCCCGGCCGGGGCCCGGGCGGCGCTGCGGGCGACGTTCCCGGACCCGGGCGGCGAGACGCCCGGCGTCGCCGCGACCCGCGACCTGCTGCTCGACGGCCCCGGCGGCGACCTGCCCGTCAGGGCCTACGACCCGACGGCCGACGACCCGCCCGTGCTCGTCTACTTCCACGGCGGCGGCTGGGTCCGGGGCGACGTCGACACCCACGACGAGCTCTGCCGCGACCTCTGTCGTCGGACCCGCGCGCTGGTCTGTTCGGTCGACTACCGCCGGGCGCCGGAGCACCCGTTCCCCGCCGCGTTCGCGGACTGCTACGCCGCGACCGCGTGGGCCGCCGACCACGCCGGCTCGCTCGGGGCCGACCCGTCGCGCCTGGCCGTCGCCGGCGACAGCGCGGGGGGCAACCTCGCGGCCGCCGTCGCGCTCCGCGCCCGGGACGCCGACGGGCCGGCGGTGAGCCACCAGGGGCTGCTGTACCCGGTTGTCCGCCGCGAGCTGGACACCGACTCGTACCGGGCCCACGCCGACGACGGCCTGCTCACCCGCGCGGCGATGGACTGGTACTGGGAGCGCTACCTCCCCGCCGACCTCCACGCGCACAACCCCTACGCGGTTCCGGCGCGGGCGCCGACGCTCGCCGACCTCCCGCCCGCGACGGTCGTGACGGCGGGGTTCGACCCGCTGCGCGACGAGGGGACGGCCTACGCCGAGCGCCTGCGCGAGGCCGGCGTCGACGTCGAGACGCGGGACTACCCGACGACGGTCCACGCCTTCCTCTCGTTCCCGGATCTTGACGTCGCGGCGGAGGGCCGGGCGGCGTTCGCGGCCGACGTCCGCGACGCGCTCGACGTGGCCGAGCCGCCGGCCGAGTGACGCCGGCATCGGGAGCGTCCGCCCCAGGGACGACCGGGGCGCCGGGACCGGACGCCGTCGAGGCGCGCGAGACGGCGAGGGGATCGATCCCACGGGAGCCCGCAAGCTACTTGCGCGGCGGCCCGCAGGCCGGGGCATGGAGGTCGTCGTCTTCGGCGCCGGAAGCCTCGGGAGCCTCGTCGGCGCCGTGCTCGACCGCCGGCACGACGTGACGCTGG
>JBDGSZ010000014.1:0-12899 GCA_042217265.1 Haloferacaceae archaeon | reverse complement strand
TCCCGGTCGCGCTCTCGCTCACCCCGAGTCGGTTCCCGAGCCACTCGACGCCGTTCGTGAATACCTCGGCCCCCAAGAGGAGCAGGCCGAACGCGACGAGCAGGAGGATCCCGTTCTCGATCGGCGAGCCGACGAACGGGAGTCCGACGAGCGCCACCTCGGTCATGGTGACCGGGGTTTGATTGGAGGGGTAGTTAAGCGGTTCCATACTACATCGACACACGGCACCACACGGGCCGCCGTGCCGGTTTTGCGACGGTCACGGACCCCGCGGCAACTCCCGGGGAGGGTCAGCGGACCCGTCTCAGGGAACGACCGTCACCGCGACCGGCGCGTTCCGGACGACAGTCTCGGCGGCGCTGCCGAGCAACGCCCGCCCCACGCGACCGGTCCCGTGGTGGCTCATCACCACGTGGTCGTACCCGCGCCCGTCCACGAGTTCGACGACGTTCCGGCCGACGCGGTTCGACGACCGGACGTGGCCGATCCTGACATCGGTCACCACCTCCACGTCCCCGCACTCGACGTCCGCGTCGGCGCACGTCTCCCGAACCCGCTCCCGGATGACGTCGGGATCGTCGCCGGCCGTCTCCGTGTAGTGGACGACGTCGACCGTGCCGCCCCGTTCCGCGGCCATGTCGACGGCGTGTTCTAGTGCCCGGGCGCTCCGTTCGGACCGGTCCATCGGGACCAAGACGCGCATGCCCGGGTGTTCGCGCTCCGGACGGATCGAGGTTTGTTAACAATTACCAATGCGCGTGCCGCCGGCCTCCCGGGTCCGTCGTGTTTTTGAGCGACGGTCCCGTCGGCCGGACCGTGATCGGCATCGTCGTCAGCAGAGCGGACGCGGCCTCCGAGCACGTCGGCGAGCACCTGCGCGACCTCGCGGACTGGACGACCGCGACCGACGACGCCCGCCCGCCCCCGGACGGCGGCGGGACCGTCCGGCGGACCGACGGCTTCGAACTCCGGACGTTCGACGACCGCCACGTCGACCTCGCGGACCCAGCGGCGGCCTTCGACGACCCCGACCTGGTGGTCGTCGTCTCCCGGCACGCCGGCGACACGGGGGCGCTCCTGACCGCCCACCACACGGGCAACTTCGGGCCCGCGGAGTACGGCGGCGAGTCGGGGCGGTTCGCCCGCGCCGCGCCCGCGGCGCAGAAGGCGGCCGTCGAGGCCCTCGACCGCCACGCCCCCGAGGGCTACGACGTGGGCGTCGAGTGTACCCACCACGGCCCGACGGCGGTCGACGTCCCCTTCCTGTTCGTCGAACTCGGGAGCGACGAGGCCCAGTGGACGGACCCCGCCGGCGCCAGGGCCGTCGCGCGCGCAACCCTCGACCTGCGGGGCGTCGACCCCGAGAGCGACCGGACGGTCGTCGGGTTCGGCGGCGGCCACTACGCCCCGCGGTTCGAGCGGGTGACCCGCGAGACGGGGTGGGCCGTCGGGCACGTCGGCGCCGACTGGGCGCTCGACGCGATGGGCGCCCCCGGCGAGAACCGCGGGGTCGTCGACCGGGCGTTCGAGCGGAGCGGCGCCGACCTCGCGCTCGTTGAGGGCGACCGACCGAACCTCGTCGAGGCCGTCGAGTCGCTCGGTCACCGCGTCGTGAGCGAGACGTGGCTCCGGGAGACGGACGGGGTTTCGCTCCCCCTGGTCGACCGCCTGACCGACGCGCTGACGACCGTCGATGAGGGGCTGCGGTTCGGCGACCGCGCGGCCCGCGCGGCGCCGGACGCCGCCGTCTCGGTCCGTGATCTGCCCGACGAGTTGCTCGACGCCGCCGCCGGCGTCGACCGCGATGCAACCCGGCGGGCCGTCGAAGCGAACGCCTGCGCCTTCGAGACCGAGCAGGCCGGGACCCGGCCGCGCGGACGGGCGGCGCTCCTCGCGGGCGACGGGCCGGAGGACGCCGACGGAACCGACGCGGCCTACGACGCCCTCGTGTCGGCGCTCGCGGGCGTCATCGAACGCAAGTACGACGCGGTCGAGCGCCGGGACGGGGTCGTCGTCGCGCGGCGGGAGGGGTTCGACCCCGATCTCGCCCGCGACAGGGGCGTGCCCGAGGGCCCCGCGTTCGGGCGACTGGCGGCGGGCGAACCGGTCGAGGTCGACGGGCGCCGCGTCGACCCGGCGACGGTGCGACGCGAGCGGGTGGACAGGTTCCCGATCCGATAGCTTCCCGCCGCCGCGGCGGCACCGACGGTTCGGATCCAGATTTCCGGCTGCTCTTTCCCCGAGAAAAGCGTCAGACGGACGTGTGACAACGGGGGAACAGTAATGAACCTCGACGTGAAACGGGGCTTCAGATCATGGATTCGATCGTCGACGACGCGATAGACGAAGCCGAGGAAGCCGGGGATGGGACTCGGGCCGTCGACGGAGCCGAGGAGCTCGGTCCCGCCGGGGCCGGGCCGACCCCCGACTCGGGGTCGTCGGGGAAGATGACCGACGAGGAGCTCCAGGACGTCCTGCAGGACCTCGAGACCAACATCACCGTCGTCGGATGTGGCGGCGCGGGCGGCAACACCGTCAACCGGATGGCCCGCGAGGGGATCAAGGGGGCGAAGCTGGTCGCCGCGAACACCGACGTCCAACACCTCGTCGACGTGGAGGCGGACACGAAGATCCTGATGGGCGAGGACCGCACCGGGGGCCGCGGCGCGGGCTCGGTGCCACAGGTCGGCGAGGAGGCCGCCATCGAGAGCCAGGAGGACATCACCGACGCCATCGACGGGTCGGACATGGTGTTCGTCACCGCGGGCCTCGGCGGCGGCACCGGCACGGGGTCGGCGCCGGTCGTCGCCCAGGCCGCCCGCGAGTCGGGGGCGCTCACCATCGCCATCGTCACGACACCGTTCACCGCCGAGGGCGAGGTCCGGCGGACCAACGCCGAGGCTGGGCTGGAGCGCCTGCGCGACGTGGCCGACACGGTCATCGTCGTGCCCAACGATCGCCTGCTCGACGCCGTCGGGAAGCTCCCGGTCAAGCAGGCGTTCAAGGTGTCCGACGAGGTGCTGATGCGGTCGGTGAAGGGGATCACCGAGCTCATCACCAAGCCCGGGCTGGTCAACCTGGACTTCGCCGACGTGAAGACGGTGATGGAGCGCGGCGGCGTGGCGATGATCGGCCTCGGGGAGTCAGACTCCGAGGACAAGGCCCACGACTCGGTGAAGTCGGCGCTCCGGTCGCCGCTCCTCGACGTCGACATCTCGGGGGCCAACTCCGCGCTGGTCAACGTCACCGGCGGGTCGGACATGGCCATCGAGGAGGCCGAGGGCGTCGTCGAGGAGATCTACGACCGCATCGACCCCGACGCCCGCATCATCTGGGGCACCTCCATCGACGAGGAACTGGAGGGCACGATGCGGACGATGATCGTCGTCACCGGCGTCGAATCCCCACAGATCTACGGCCGCGAGGGCGGCGACGCCGCCTCGGCCTCGAACGGCGAGGACATCGACTTCGTGGAGTGACGACGCCGGCCGGCGGCCCTCCCGTCGCCGCTCGCGTCGTCGTCGTCGATCGCGTCCGGACCGCGTCGTCACCCTCTCCCACGCGTTCCAATAGATAGAAAACCCTCGACGGCCAACCTCCGGCCAACATGGACGTCAAGTACGACCTGTCGAGTTACCGGCGCGTGCTCGAGCTCGCGAGTACGCCCTCCTGGGACGAGTTCTCCCAGGTCTCGAAGATTGCCGGGGCCGGGATCTTCCTCATCGGCCTGCTCGGCTTCCTCATCTTCGCCGTCATGTCGCTCATCCCGGGGGGCGTCTGAGATGCCCATCTTCGCCGTCAAGACCACCGCGAGCCAGGAGGGCACCGTCGCCGACATGATCGCCAGCCGCGAGGAGGACGCCATCCACGCCGTCCTCGCCCCCGACTCCCTGACGAGCTACGTCCTGGTGGAGGCCGACGGCGACGCCGTCTTCGAGCGGGTCCTCGACGAGATCCCCCACGCGCGGAACGTCGTGCCCGGCACCTCCTCGATGGCGGAGGTGGAGCACTTCCTCTCGCCGACCCCGGACGTCGAGGGCATCGCGGAGGGCGACATCATCGAACTCATCGCCGGGCCGTTCAAGGGCGAGAAGGCCCGCGTCCAGCGCATCGACGAGGGCAAGGACCAGGTAACCGTCGAACTCTACGAGGCCACCGTCCCCATCCCGGTGACCGTCCGGGGCGACCAGATCCGCGTCCTCGACAGCGAGGAGCGCTGACCCCGGTTCCCGCCTTTCTCCCGGCCGGTCCCCGCGGCTCCGGGACCGGCGGTCGTGGCCGAAAGGGCAACGGCTAATTCCCCCCTGTGTCCACCCCCTGACGTGACAGCGACGCGGGTCGACGCCCACGTGAAGGTCCTCGACGACCGGGTCGTCGAGCGCGCCAGGGCTCGCGGCCTCGACGCCCTGGTCTACGCGCCCCACTTCACCCGCCTTCCGACGATCCGCGAGCGCGCGGAGCGGTTCTCCGGCGACGACCTGCTCGTGGTGCCCGGTCGGGAGGTGTTCACGGGCACCTGGCGGAACCGGAAGCACGTCCTCGCGGTCGGCCTGGAGTCGCCCGTCCCGGACTTCATCACGCTCGACGGGGCGATGGCGGCCTTCCGGCGACAGGAGGCCGCCGTGCTGGTCCCCCACCCCGACCTGCTCACCGTCAGTCTTGCCGCCGAGGACGTCGAGCGGTACGCCGACGACGTCGACGCCGTAGAGACGTACAACGCCAAATCCCTCCCACACCAGAACCGCCGCGCCGGCCGGGTGGCGGCCGCGACCGGCCACCCGGGATTCGGCTCCTCGTACGCACATCTCCGCGGCACCGTCGGCGAGGCCTGGACCGAGTTCGACCGGGCCGTCGACGACGAGCGCGACCTCGTGGCGGCCTTCCGGACCGGCGCCCCGCGCCGCGTCATGCACCGGGACGGGGCCGGACACCGCCTCCGGGGGGTGGCCGAGTTCGCCCACCTCGGCTACGAGAACACCTGGGAGAAGTTCGAGCGGGTGCTCCTGTCGGGCATGGCCGCGACCAACCCCGACCACGTCGCCTACGACGGCACGTTCGACGACGTCAGCGTCTACTAAAGGCCGATTGCGGCCCGCGTGGCGTCGACCGGGACCGTGACGTTCGCGTCGAGCGGGAGGAGATAGAGGTGGACGGCCGCCAGGGCGCCGAGTTCGACGGCCGTCACGACGACCGTGACGGCGTCCGCCCACTTGCTGGAGGTGGTCACGCCGGCGGGGAAGCCGTACTCCCGGTCCGAGAGGGGGTAGAACAGCGCGATGCCCCGCTTGCTCCCGACGACGTCGAGGACGTAGTGGGTGGCGACGCCGATCCAGACGAACTGCAGGTTGCCGAAGACGACGGGGTACGCCAGGACCACGCCGAGGACGGGCAGGTTGTGAAGCGTCTTGCGGTGGCGACCGAACGCGGTGTCGACGTCGGGGAAGAGCGCGCCGAGCACGACCGGGACGAACAGCTGTGCGATCCGGGTGCCCGTCGACAGGTCGAGCGCGGGTTCGAGGATGACGCCGAGCCCGGCGGCCAACAGGATCGCGTTCAGCACGTGGCCCCGCTTGTTCATACCGACCCCTCGACGGGGGCCGTGACAAACCTTTCCGTCGGCGGGCGGGCCCGGGGGTCCGGCGCGGCCGGGTCCCGCCGACCGCTTCGACGCGGCGGCGGTCGCCGCGGCCCGTTCCGCAAGAAACAACGCCGTTCCCGCCGAGACGTGGGTATGGACTACGAGACGCCGCTGTTCTTCCGGGTCATGCAGTACGCGGCGGCGGCCGACCGGGACGTCGTCGACATGGTGAGCGGCAACCCGGACTGGGAGCCGCCGGCGGCGCTCCGCGAGGGGCTTCACGACTACGCCGACGCCGCCCCCGACGCCTTCCAGTACCCGCCCAGCGACGGCCTCCGCGAGCTGCGCGAGGAGGTCGCGGCGCGCCGGGGCGTCGACGTCGAGCAGGTGGTCGTCACGAACGGCGCCGGCGAGGCCAACTACCTCGCGATGGCGCGGGCGCTCGAGCGCGGCGCCGGCGACGAGGTGCTGCTGACCGATCCGGTCTACCCCTACTACCCGGGCAAGGTGAACATGCTCGACGGCGAGGCGCGCTTCGTGCCGGTCGAGCGGGACGGCTCGCCCGACCTCGGCGCCTTCCGGGCGGCGGCGAGCGACGACACGGCGCTGATCGTCCTCAACACGCCCAACAACCCGACAGGCGCGGTCTACGATATCGAGGACGTCCGCGCGCTGGTCGAGCTGGCGGAGGCCCGCGACGCCGTCCTCCTGGCCGACGAGGTCTACGATCACTTCGATTACACCGGGCGGTTCGAGAGCGCGCTGACGGTCGATTCCCCCAACCGGATCGTCACGTCGGCGTTCTCGAAGTCGATGGCCATCACCGGCTTCCGGGTGGGGTACGCCGTCGTTCCGGCCGGTCTGGCCGACGCCGTCCGGACGCGGCACATGCTCGTGAACGTGACCGGGAGCCGCCCGGCGCAGGCGGCGGTCCTCCGGGCGCTCCGGGAGACCGACCCCTCCTACTACGAGGAGACCCGCGCCACCCTGCGGGACCGCATCGACGCCTTCACCGACGCGCTGGACGCCGCGGGCGCGGACTACACCACGCCCGAGGGCGCGTTCTACGTGCTGGCGCGGTTCGACGGCTTCCCCGGCACTCTCGAGAACGTGAAGCGGCTCATCGACGAGGCGGGCGTGGCCGGGATGCCGGGCGAGGCGTTCGGGAGCGCCCGCGCGGACTGGTTCCGCTTCGCCCTCGTCACGCCGCGGGCGACCGAGGCGGCCGAGCGCCTGGCGGCCCACTTCGGGTGATGGACGGCGTCCCGACACCGACGGATACACGGGGACCGGCCGCCGAATGATGGTATGAGCGACCTCGACGTCGAGCCGGTGGACTCCGTGGACGAGGAGGTGGCCGTCGACGCCGCCGCCGACCTGCCGGCGAGCGTCGACGCCCCGGAGTACGTCCTCTACGGCGGGAAGGGCGGCGTCGGCAAGACGACCTGTGCGGCCGCGACGGCACTTTCGAGCGCCGCCGCGGGGACCGCGACGCTCGTGGTCTCGACCGACCCCGCCCACTCGCTGTCGGACACGCTGGGGACCGACGTCCCCGCGCGACCGACCCGGTTGCGCGAGGATCTCCCGCTTTTCGCGGCCGAGATCGACCCCGACGCGGCGATGGAGGCCGGGCCGCTGGGCGGCGAGTCGCCGCTGGGCGGCCTGGGCGACCTCGGCGAGGCGCTGGAGGACGCCCCCCTCGACCCCCTGATGGGCGGGGAGATGCCCGGCGCGGACGAGGCGGCGGCGATGCGCCAGCTGATGGAGTACCTCGACGACCCGCGGTTCGACCGCGTGGTCGTCGACACCGCGCCGACGGGACACACCCTCCGTCTGCTCCAGCTCCCGGAAGTGCTCGACTCGATGGTCGGCAACCTCCTCTCGCTCCGCGAGCGGCTGGGCGGGATGATGGACGGCCTGACGGGCGTGTTCGGCGAGGACGAGGGGGCCGTCGAGGAGGACCCCGGACTGGGCGAGATCCGCGAGCGCGTCGAGCGCCTGCGGACCGTGCTCCGCGACCCCGAACGGACCGACTTCCGGGTGGTCACCGTGCCCGAGGAGATGAGCGTCGTCGAGGCCGAGCGCCTGGTCTCGCGCCTCGAGGGGTTCGAGATCCCGGTCCGGACGCTCGTGGTCAACCGGGTGATGGAGCCCCCGGCCGACGTCGCCGACCTTGACGACGAGTGGGTCGTCGCGCCGGACCTGGAGGGCTGTGAGTTCTGCGGGCGGCGGTGGGAGGTCCAGAAGCGCGCGCTCGACCGCGCGACCGACCTCTTCCGCGGCCGGACGGTCAAGCGCGTCCCCCTGCTGGCCGACGAGGTGCGCGGCGAGCGGGCGCTCCGGGTCGTCGCCGCCTGCCTGGACTAGCGTCCGGCGAGACGGTCGGCGAGCGCGAACAGCCGGTCGCGCCACGCGTCCGGCACGAACCGCCCGAGAACCGTCAGCCGTGCGAGCGTTCCGACCGGGTACCGCGCCCGGGGTCGGGTGGCGCTCGCGGCGTTGACGACCACGTCGGCGACCCGCTCGGGCGGAACCGAGCCCGGTCCGTCGCCCCCGATGAACCGGGCGTCGCCGAAGACCTCGTAGAACGACTCGTAGGCCCCGGAGCGGTCGAGACCGCCCGTCTCGCCGTCCCCCTCGACCTCCTGCTCCGCGCGCTCGCGGAAGCCGGTCGCCACCGGCCCCGGTTCGACCAGCACCACGTCGACGCCGTACGGGTCGACCTCCGCCCGGAGCGCGTCGCTCATCGCCTCCAGCGCGAACTTCGACCCGCAGTAGGCCCCGCCGCCGGGGAAGGCGATCCGTCCGGCGACGCTCGAGAGGTTGACGATCGTGCCGTCCTCCCGCTCCCGCATGTGGGGCAGGACTTCGCGGACCAGGCGGTGGACGCCGTGGACGTTCACCTCGTACTGCCGCCGTGCGGTCGACACCGGGACGTCCTCGACGGGGCCGAACTGCCCGTAGCCCGCGTTGTTCACCAGACAGTCGATCCGACCCTCCGCGTCGGTCATCCGGTCGACCACCCGCTCGACGTCCCCCTCGTCGGTCACGTCCAGTTCGGCCGCGGTACAGCCCTCGCGGTCTGCGAGGTCCGCCACGTCGTCGGGATCGCGGGCCGTCGCGTACACCGCCCACTCCTCGTCGAGAAACGCCTCCGCGGTCGCCCGGCCGATGCCCGAGGACGACCCCGTGATGAGGACGGTCCGGTCCATACCGTCGACTCGGGGGCACCCGTCTTAACCGTGGGGACGCGCCCCCGGCGCCCGGCGACCGCTCACCCGTACTCGGCCTTGACCGCGTCGGCGTGGGCGTCGGCGAGCCGCGTCGGCTCGGGCAGCTTGTACCCGCGACAGCACGCGGCGACGAGGTCGACGGCCGTCCCGGCGCCGACGCGATGGCCCGGGCTGACGTACAGCGGGTTCACGCGCGGCGACCCGTCGTACTGCCGGGACTGGTAGGCGTAGCCGAGCGTCGTCCCGACGGGCGCGTCGACGTCGTCGTCCGGCCGGACCTCGATCGGGGTCCGCCAGCCCTCGGGGCGGCCGCCGACCGCCTCGCGCGGGGTCCCACAGAGGAGGCCCTTCGCGACGCCGACCGTCGGCAGGTCGAGCGCGACGCCGAGGTGGGTGGCGAGCCCGGCCTGGCGGAAGTGGATGCGGCCGCTCCCGTCGACCAGCGCGAGGTCCGGGTCGACGTCGAGGGTCGCGAACGCGTCTAGGGCGGGGACCCCCTCGCGGAAGGAGAGCAGGCCCGGGACGTAGGGCAGCTCGAGGTCGGCGACCGCGTGGGTCCGCTCGACGACCGTCCCCCCGCGCCAGCAGACCACGGCGCTGACCGCGCGGTCGTCGCCGAGGAACGCCTGGTCGACGCCGGCCACGACCGGCCCGGCGGCCGACCCGACGGCCCCGGGGTCGGCCGGCAGGTCGTCCGCGAACGTCGCGGCGTCGGCCACCCGCCGCTGGAGGCGCTCCATCCCCTCACGGGTCAGGTCGGCGTCGGGGACGAACTCCGGGCGGGCGGGGCGCACGTCAGAGGCGACCGCGACCGGGGCCGCCGGGGCCGCCCGGTCCGCCGGGGCCGCCGGGACCGCCGAACGTCAGCCGGTCGGGCACGCTGTGCTCGCCTTTGACCCGCTCGCCGTACGCGAGGCCGATGCCGAGGCCGGCGAGGTGGGCGAAGTGGGCCACGTTGCTCTGGCCGCCCGCCGCGGCCGCCGCCGGGGAGACGAAAAAGACCACCGAGAGCAGCGCGAACCCGATGGTGAACATCCAGAGCGGCAGGGGCAGCAGGAAAAAGAGGTAGATGCGCAGGTCGGGGTTGAGGACCGTCAGGACGCCGAGAACGGCAAAGACCGCCCCGGAGGCGCCGAGGACGCCCGTGACTCCGGCCGCGCCGAGCATCCCCAGCGACGCCAGCAGTTCGTGGGTGAGCACCTGCGCGAGGCCGGCGACGACGCCGCCGACCAGGAAGAGCGCGGCGAACCGCCGGGAGCCGACGTAGCGCTCCACCAGCGGTCCGAAGAAGTACAGGACGATGCTGTTGCCGACGATGTGAAAGAAGTTGGTCGGGCTGTGGGCGAACACCGCCGTCACCCAGGTCCAGACGCGGAGCACCCGGTCCGACCGGAGGACGAAGAGCGCGTCGAACGCACCCGGTGCGAGGAGGATGACGAGCCACTCCAGGCCGAAGGTGACCCACATGAGCGCCAAGACGGTGTAGGCAACGTTCCCGCGGACGTACCCGAGCAGTCCCCCGGTGCCGGCGATCCGCGTCTTCACGCGCTCGACCCGGCTCCGGCCGGCGTCGGCCCCGTCCCCGCCCGCGACGCCGTCGTCGAAGCCGCTGTCGAAGACCCCGTCTGGGTCGTCCCACTCGTTCAGCCCCGGGCAGTCGTGGTTCTCCGGCAGGCGGTGTTCCGCACAGAAGGTCCCGCCGCACCGCTGGCACTGGTAGGGCAGGTTCTCGTGCCGGTCACACTCGTCGCACCGAGCCATCGCTCCGACGTAGCGGCGACGCGAGTAAAAAGGGAAAGGGTCCGCGGGCGCCGCTCACGTCCGGCCGTCCTCGTCGTCGCCGTCCTCGTCGAGGTTGGTCGGCACGACCGTCACGTGGGCGATCCCGAGGCGCGGGGCGGTGGCGGCCATCACGCTCACCCATAGGGCCGCGACGCACAAGAGATTACCCATACGCATAACTCATGTCGCCGTCCGCCGGGGATGCGCGCCGCGAATCCGCCGCGGTTACCCGAAGTGTTCCTCGTAGAGCTCCTGGGAGTGCTCGATGGCGTCCATGGCGGCCGCCTTGTCCTCGAACCCGAGGGTTTCGGTCTCCTTGCCCGCCTCGAGGTTCTTGTACGTCTCGAAGAACTCCGCGATCTCGTCGCGCTCCTGCTCCGGCAGGTCCGCCAGGTCCCGGATGTGGTCGTACCGGGGGTCCTCGGTCGGCACGGCGATGACCTTGTCGTCCTTCTCGCCGTCGTCGTCCATGCGCATCAGCGCCACCGGGCGGGCCTCGATGACACAGCCGGGGAAGGTCGCGTCCTCGACCAACACCAGCACGTCGAAGGGGTCGTCGTCGTCGTAGTACGACCGGGGGATGAACCCGTAGTCGCTCGGGTAGTGGACGTTCGAGTGGAGCACCCGGTCGAGCATCACGCCGGGGATGTCCTTGTCGTACTCGTACTTGTTGCGCTCGCCCTTGAGACACTCGACGACCGCGTAGATCTCTTCGGGCGGGTTCGGTCCGGTCTCCAGGTCCTCCCAGAGGTTCGTCATGCGACGGCGTTCTCCCAACGCGCGCAAAGGGCTTTCGGGATTCGTCCGTCCTGCGGTTCGTGTAAGCGCGGAGACCGCTTGAAAATGGTTAAATACCAAGGCGCCGGTGATGGACGCATGTCAGAGGCACAACCGGCAGATGACAGCGTGGGCGTCGTCAGCGAACTGACGGCGTTCCAGCAGAACATCCTCGTCATCCTCTCCGAGGAGTCGATGTACGGCCTCGCCATCAAGCGGGCCCTCGAGGACTACTACCGGACCGAGGTCAACCACGGTCGGCTCTACCCGAACCTCGACGACCTCGTCGAGATGGGGCTGGTCGAGAAGGGGGAGCTCGACAAGCGGACCAACGAGTACTCGCTCACCGAGGAGGGGGAGCGGGCGCTCGTCGAGCGCCTCGACTGGGTGCTCTCGCGGTTCGTGACCGACGAGGACCGGGCCGAATCGGTCACGGAGCTCCTCCGAGCGCATCGATAGGCGACGGCTCGGCCCCCGACTGCTCGAACAGGAGCTGCAACGACTCCTCGACCAGCTCCCGCTGGCGGTCGGTCGGCCAGGCGTTCCGCGGGTAGTAGTCGGTCAGGAACTCCTCGACCTCCTCGGGGGTCGCCCGGCCGATCCGCTTCGCGTAGTGGTTGTCCATGAAGTCCGCGAACGCCCGGGCGTTGGCGGCGTGGACCTCCCCGGCCTCCTCTGCCACCGCCTCGACCAGCGCCGCGTTGTCGGCCGCGACCGCCTCCCACTCCTCCGGGTCGCCCGGTCCCGAGAGGACGATCTCGACGGCGCGGTCGGTGTCCTCGACGCGGTCGAGCCGCACCGTCCCCTCGTCGTCGAGCCACCCGGTCGGGTAGCAGACGAGGGTGTCGTCGGCCTCGCGGATCCGGGCCTCGAAGCCGTGGTCGGCGAGCAGGTCGGTCCGGCGCTCCTCGTAGGCCGCCCGCTCGTTGGGGTCGGCGGCGCGCCGCGCCAGCCGCGTCAGCCGCTCGACCTCGTCGACCGTCTCCGTCGGGAGCTCCGCGTCCTCACCCATCGTCGAGTGCCTCGTTCGCCAAGCGGTCGGCGCGGTCGTTTATCTCCCGCGGTACGTGCGCGATGCTCCACCGGTCGAACCCGTCGAGCAGCTCCCGGACTCGCACCCGTCGCGTCCGGAGTTCGGGGGCGTTGGCGTCGTACTCCCCGCGGACCTGCTTGACGATCAGTTCGGCGTCGCCACGGACGTCGACCTCGTCGAACCCGTAGTCCCGCGCGGCCTCAAGCGCGCGGATCAACGCCTCGTACTCCGCCCGGTTGTTGGTCGTCTCGCCGATGCGCTCGCTCCCCTCGTCGACGACCCCGTCGGCGCTCACGAGTACCCACCCGACGGCCGCCGGGCCGGGGTTCCCGCGGCTCGCGCCGTCGAAGTAGACGTGCGCCCGGCCGCCCCCCTCGCGCAGGAGCGCCACGAGGTCCGTCGGCCGCGCCCCCTGGACGACCACCTTGTCGTCGTAGGCGACCGCGACCGCGTCGCCCCGCTCGGCCCGCCACCGCTCGTGTTCGGTGTTCCCCGG
>JBDGSZ010000070.1:0-12920 GCA_042217265.1 Haloferacaceae archaeon | reverse complement strand
CGCCGGCCTTCTTGCGCGTGATGTAGCCCGCGATGCGGTTGCGGACGCCCTTCGACTCGACGTTGGTCAGCTTCTCGACGTTCTCCTTGTTCGTCTCGAACTCGGCGTTGAACGCCTCCGGGTACCGCTCCAGCAGCAGGTTCCCCAGCTGCTTGACGTACTTCGGCTTGATCGCCATGCCTGCCGGTTCCCGCGAGCGCCACTAAAGTCGTTCGTTCCCCGCCGATGCGGGCCGGCTCGGGCGGTGGCCTCGCTCACCGCCGGTCGCGCCACCCGGCGTGCCCGTCCACGCGGGCGAACGCCTCCCGCTCCGCCGGGCCGCCACAGGACTCGACGACCGACGCGAAGTACTCCAGCCGGTCGAGCAGCGTCGCCGTGTCGTAGGCCGGCACGTCCAGCCGCGAGGCCGCGACGGTGGCGTCGATCACGGCGTTGAACCCGCGGTTGATCGTCGGGACCCGCTCCTCGCGAACCCCGTGTTCCACGGGCGTCAGCCGCCACCGCCGCCACCGCGTTCCGCCCTCCTCGCCCGTCGCGACGCGCTCGACGTCGATCCTGGCCCACGCGGCGGCGCTGTCCAGCACCGGCTCCTCGCGCTCGACGATCGACAGGGCCGCTTCCACGAAGTCCCGCGGGTCGGTCGGGAACTGGACGACCCCGCCGCCCTCGCGCGCGAAGTTCCGCCGCGTCCGCGTGTCGCCCCACGTGACCGCCGTGACGGCGGCGGCCCCGTCGCCGTCGCGGCCCGCCTCGTCGGACCCCCGTTCGCGGTCCCCGGGGTCGTCGTCGGCCGCGTCGCTTCCGTCCGTCCGGCCGCCGTTCGCCTCGCCGTCGTCCGGCGCGTGGAGGCCGAGCGCCGCGACGTTCCAGCGTCCCTCCGGTCCCCGCGTCGCCACGACGCTCTCGGTTACGCCGCGGAGCGCCGCCGGCCACCCGTCGGTCACACCGGCAACCCCCGTTCGAGCGCAACGAACGTCGCCGCGGCCGTCGCGTCGGCCGTCGTCCCCGGGTTGATCCCCCGCTCGCGCAGGTCGGCCGCGAGCGCCCCCGCCTCGTCCAGACCGTCACACCCCGCCGCGCGTTCGCGTATCTCCCGCGCGACGGCCGGGCCGTGTTCGACGCGGACGAGCGTGTCCTCGCGCCGGCCGAGCAGGGAGAGGAAGGCCCGCGCGACGCGGTCCGGCGCGGGCCCGTCGTCGTCGAGCATCGCCCCGGCGGCCTCGAAGACGAGCAGGAACCCCTCGGTCCACGCGGCGGCGTTGCCGTCGCCCTCCGAGCGGGCCATCACGTCGTACCACGTCAGGCCGCGGTCGACCGCCGCCTCGCCCGCCGCGGCCCCGCGCCCGACGTCGAGGTCCGCGAGGTCCGGGGGCGGATCGTCGACCGCCACGTCGACGTGCTCGAAGGCGGCGAAAAAGGCCCGCGCGTCAGCGACGGTGGTGGCCTCGACGGTCTCCGCCGCGCGCTCTCGGGTCAGCGCTCCGGTCGCGGCGGTCCGAACCAGCGGAACCAGGAGGAGCAGACAGCCGAACTGCGTGTTCCCGCCCCGCTGCTGGCTCATTCCCGCGACGGCGCGCTCGAACGCCGCGCCGAGCGGGTCCCCGGGGTCGGCGGCGGCGTCGAGGCCCGGCCGCGCCCCGACGGCGCCCGAGAGGAAGTGCTCGAACCGGAGGTCGGCGAAGTCGTGGTCCCGGTCGACGTTGCCCGGCTTCGGCGTCCCCGCGACCTCCAGTAGCAGGGCGAGCTCGGCGTGTGCCGCCGGTCCGAAGTCGGAGCGAGGGTGGCGCCCCCCGTCCGTGGCGGTCACGCGGTCACCTCCCGGTCGCGGTCGTCGGTCGGCCCGTCGTCTGGGCCGTCACGGAGCAGGTCGTCGACCGCGTCGCGCACCCGCCGGAGGACCGCGGGGTCGTCGCTGGGTCGGCCGACGCTCACCGCGTCGGCGCCGTGCTCGACGTACTCCCGGACGGTCGTCCGGTCGCGCACGCCGTTGTTGGCGACGACGTGGAGGTCCGCGGCCGCGGCCACGTCGGCGACGACCGCCTCGCTGTCCATCGCGTCGACGTGGATCGCGTCCCCGCCGGCCGCCGCGACCGCCCGGGCGACCGCCGGGAGGTCGACGCCACCCACCTCCGCGCGGACCTTGACGCTCGTGGTCGCGCCGGCGTCGGCCGCCGCCGCCACCTGCTCGCGGAGCGCGTCGCGGTCGGCCAGGAGGGCCTCGCCGGCACCGGCGGCGCACATCTCGGTCTGCCGGCAGTGGGCGTTCACCTCGAGCACCGCGCCGTGGCGCGCACAGACCTGGGCGACGTCGGCGACCGGTTCCGGGTCCGCCGCCCGGACGTTGATGCCGGGGCGCACGGCCGCGTCGGACAGCGAGCGGAACGCCCCGTCGACGAACCCCGCCGGGTCGGTCGTGACGAACTCCTCGCGACCCCGGACGACCATCCGGCGCGCCGCGGCCCTGGTCGGGCGGTCGAGCGCGAGGCCGCCCATGAGCGCCAGGTCGACGTGCGGGGCCGCCCGCCGCGCCCACGCGGCGTCGGAGGCGCCGCTGAGGCTGGCGGCGGCGACGCGCGCGTTCACCGTCCACCCCCATCGTCCCCGTCCCCGCCCCCGGACCCGTCGGCGCCTCCGACGGCCGTCGACACCGACGCGTCCGCCCGGTCGAGGGCCTCGACCGCCGCCCGCACCACCCGCTCGGCGTCGTCCGCGTCGTCGAGCCGGGTGTCCGTCCGGACGACGGGCCGGTCGAGCGCCGTCGGGTCGTCGTCGTCGACGACGAACGCGTCGGCGAAGGGGTAGGCGTCGGCGACCCCGGCGGTCGAGGGGTCGTACCCCACGCCGGCCATCAGCTCCGCCGCCGGCCCGGAGAAGACCTCGTCGCCCACGAACGGGGAGACGGCGACGACCGGGGCGTCGGCGAGGGCGTCGGCGAAGCGGTCCATCGCGACCATCGGCCCGATGGAGGTGACGGGGTTCGACGGGCCGACGATCACGGGGGCGTCGAGCGCGGCGAGCGCCGCCGGCGTGGGCTCGGCCGCCGACGCCCCGCGGAACTCCACGTCCTCGACCGCGGGCTCTGCCCGGCGCGCGACCCAGAACTCCTGGAAGTGCATCGGGCCCTCGTCGGTGTGGACGATCGACGCCACCGGGTCGTCGCTCATCGGCACGAGGTCGACGTCGAGGCCGAACGCGTCCGCGAGCAGGCGCGTCACCTCGGTCAGCGTGTAGCCCTCGTCGAGCAGGCCCGTCCGGGTGAGATGTACTGCCCGGTCGCGGTCGCCGATCTCCATGAACTCGGCGACCGCCGAGAAGCGCCGCCAGCGCGCGATGTCACGCCCCTCGGTCTGTCGCTCCGGCGGGAGGTAGCGCGGCCCCTCGTCCAGCCCCACGGCGTCCGCGAGGCGGCGGAGTTCGTCGTGGGTCGCGGTCGTGTCGCCCGCGATCCCCCACCACGTCCCGCGGTCGAGGACGCCGCCGCCGTCGAACAGCACGGTGTCGAGGTCGGGACAGACGAGCGCCCCGCCGAGCTCGACGTCGTCGCCGGTGTTGCCGACGACGGTGACGCCGGCCGGATCGAACGCCCGCCGGGCGCCGTCGAGGAGCTTCGGCGTGCCGGTCCCCCCGGCGAGGAAGGTGACCATACATGGCCTGTGCCCGCGAGCCGGTTAAACCGCCCGACGGGTCGTCGCGGGACGGAACCCGGGGGGCGACGCGGGTCGTCGGACCGCCGTGAGCGTTCCCCGACGGCGGCGCAAGTATCTTGATTCACCCGGATGTTCGGTTCGTTAATTCGGCGTGCGCACGCGACCGGGGACCTTGGGCCGCCGCCCGCCGCCGGTGCGCACGCCGTCCACGCCGTCCGCGCACGCGCCACGCCGGCGCCGGCGGGCAGGGGGCGACACGAGCGCCGGCGTGACCGGGCAGGCCGGGCCCGGATTCGGGGCCACGGGCCCGGCACCGACGCTCCCGCGCGACGCGGCCGGCCCGAACCGCGTGACTCGTCCGCTGCGAGCCCGAATTTATGTCCGCGGGCGCCCCAGGTCGGCGCGTGCTCACCATCAAGGACAGCGTCCACGACCACATCGAGGTCGGGGGCGTCGCCGAGACGCTCCTCGACACGCCCGCGGTCCAGCGGCTCCGGCGGATCAGGCAGCTCGGGACCGTCGGGCTGGTCTACCCCTCGGCGAACCACACCCGGTTCGAGCACAGCCTCGGGGTGTACCACCTCGCCGACCGGGCGCTCGCGAGCCTCGGCGTCGAGGGGCGGGCCGCCGAGCGGGTGCGGGCCGCCGCGCTCCTCCACGACGTGGGCCACGGACCGTACAGCCACAACCTGGAGGACCTCATCCAGCGGAAGACCGGCCGCTACCACGACGAGGTCGACGACCTGCTGGCCGGCGGCGCGGTCGGCGACGCCCTCCGTGACCACGACCTCGACCCGGACGCGGTCTCGGCGCTGGTCCGCGGCGAGGGGCGGTACGGCCAGCTCGTCTCCGGCGAGCTCGACGTCGACCGGATGGACTACCTCGTCCGCGACGCCCACCACACGGGCGTCCCCTACGGGACCATCGACCACGGCCGCCTGGTGCGGGAGCTGACGTTCGTCGACGACGAGCTCGTCCTCGCGGAGGGCAACGTCCAGACCGCGGAGTCGCTCCTGCTCGCCCGGGCGCTGATGAACCCGACCGTCTACAGCCACCCCGTCGCCCGCATCGGGAAGGCGACCCTCCGCCGGGCCGCCGAGCGGCTGCTCGACGCCGGCGACCTGTCGCCCGACGAGCTCCGCCGCCTCGACGACCCCGGACTCCTGGCGGCGCTCCGGCGGTCGTCGGCGAGCGCGCCCCTCGTCGCCCGGCTCGACGACCGCGACCTGTTCAAGCGGGCGGTCTGGGCCGAACTCCCCGACGTGCCCGAGGACCTGCTGACCGCCGACCACGGGCGGGTCAGGGACCTCGAACGGCGGATCGCCGACCGGACCGACCTCGACCGGACCGACGTCGTCGTCGACGTGCCCGACCGGCCGTCGATGCGCGAGTCGTCGACCCGGGTGGTGGTCAACGGTGAGATCCGTCGCCTGGACCGCCAGTCGCCGCTCGTCGACGCGCTCCGGGAGTCGAACCGCCAGCGGTGGCGGCTCGGGGTCTACGCGCCGGCCCGAGTCACCGACCGCGTCGGCCGGGCGGCGGTCGATGAACTCGGGCTCGACGTCGACGGCGCCCTCGTGAGCGAGGTCCGGACCCGGCTACACGCCACGCTCGACGAGTTCGAGTAGCCGGGTTTGGCGGCCGTCAGGTCGCGTCCGCCGGCCGGAGGTGTTCGCAGTCGCCCGCGTGGACCCGCTGCTCGCTGTCGTCGGTGCACACGACCAGCGTCCCCGGGAACTCCACGTCGACCGCCTCGCCCACCACGCTCCCGCCGGCGGTCTCGACGCGCACCCGGCGGCCGAGCGTCGCGGCCCGGTCGCGCCACGCCGGCAGGACCGCCTCGAGGTCGGCCGTCAGGTCGTGGAACGCGGCGAGCAGGTCCCGAACGAACGCCCGGCGGTCGACGTCGCCGACCAGTTCCCGGAGGCTCGTCGCCCCGGCCGGAAGGGCCGCGGCGTCGACGTTCGCGTTGACGCCGACGCCGACGACCAGCCACGCCACCCGGTCGGCCTCGCCCTCCATCTCGGTCAGCACGCCCGCCAGCTTCCGCTCGCCGTCGCCGGCCAGGACGTCGTTGGGCCACTTGATTCCGGGGTCGACGCCGACCGTCTCGCAGGCGCGCGCGACCGCCACCGCCGCCGCCAGCGTGAACGCGGGGGCGTGGGCCGGCGGCACGTCCGGCCGGAGCGCGAGCGAGCAGTAGACTCCGCCCGGCGGCGCCGCCCACTCCCTGTCGAGCCGGCCGCGGCCCCCGGTCTGCTCGCCGGCGAGCACCGCGACGTCCGCCGCGCCCCCGGCGGCCAGGTCGCGCGCCCGGTCGTTCGTGCTGTCCAGTCGCTCGTGGAACTCGACGCGGTAGGGGGCGTCCAGGCCGTACTCGACGGCCAGCCCGCCGTACGACGGGACCGACCGCACCTCGTAGCCGTCCGGCCCGCTCTCGACGTCGAACCCCGCGTCGCGGAGCGCCTCGACGTGCTTCCAGACGGCGGCCCGGGAGACGCCGTGTTCGGCGGCGAACGTCGGGCCGTGGACCGGTCCCTCGGCGAGCGCCCGAACCAGCGCCCGACGGATGTCCTCGTCAGCCGTCATGCGGACGCCGGCCGACCGCGGTCACGGCGGCCGGGGCGGACGATCACGGTCACTCCAAGACGACGAGCGTGTCGCCCATGTCGACGCTGTCGCCCTCCGCGACGCGGACCTCGCTCACGGTGCCGCCCCGCTCGGCGACCACGTCGTTCTCCATCTTCATCGCCTCCAGCACGCAGACCACGTCGCCGGCGGCGACCTCGTCGCCCGCCTCGACGTCGACCGAGAGGATGGTGCCCTGCATCTCGGCGTCGACGGTCTCGCCGCCGCCCGTCGCCGTCCCCTCGTCGGCCTCTCCGGTCGCCTGTGGCGGGCGGCGCTGGGTCCCGCCGCCCCCTTCGACGTCGACCGTCGGGACCGGCGGCGCCCCCCGCTCCTCGAGGGCCACCTCGAACCGCTTGCCGTTCACCTCGACGGTGAACTCGCGTTCCGTGATCTCGTCGTCGGCCGCCGCGTCGCCGTCCGTCTCCGGTCCCCACGTCTCGACCGCCCGGTCGATCCGCTCGGGGTCCAGTTCCTCGTCGAGGTAGCGGGTGAAGTGCTCGCCGGCCAGGAACGTCTCGTCGGTGAGCATCAGCCGGTGGAAGGGGATGATGGTGTGGAGCCCCTCGATCCCGTACTCCGCCAGGGCGCGCTCCGAGCGGGCCAGGCACTCGTCGCGGTCGCTCCCCCACACGATGAGCTTCGCGATCATCGAGTCGTAGTCGCCGCCGATCTCGTCGCCCTGGCGGATCGCGTCGTCGACGCGGACGCCGACGCCGCCCGGCGGGTCGTACGTCTCCAGGGTGCCCGTGTCGGGCGCGAAGTCCTCGGCGGCGTTCTCGGCGTTGATGCGGTACTCGACCGCGTGGCCCGAGAACTCGAGGTCGTCCTGGGAGAAGGCGAGCTCCTCGCCGGCGGCGACCCGGAGCTGCCACTTCACGACGTCGATGCCCGTGATCTCCTCGGTCGCCGTGTGCTCGACCTGGATCCGGGTGTTGACCTCGAGGAAGTAGAACTCGCCGTCCTCGACCAGGAACTCCACGGTGCCGGCGTTGGTGTAGTCGGTCTCGGCGATGCCGCGCCGGGCGGCCGCCCCGATGCGCTCGCGCAGGTCCTCGTCGAGCACCGGCGACGGCGCCTCCTCGATGACCTTCTGGTGGCGGCGCTGGAGCGTACAGTCGCGCTCGCCCAGGTGACGGACGTTGCCGTGCTCGTCGGCGAGGATCTGCACCTCGATGTGGCGGGGGCGTTCGAGGTACTTCTCGACGTACACGGAGGGGTTGTCGAAGTACGCCTCGCCCTCGCGCTTCGCGGCCTCGAACTGCTCCTCGACCTCGCTCTCCTCCCGCACGACCTTCAGCCCGCGACCGCCGCCGCCGCCCTCGGCCTTGATGGCGACGGGGTATCCGAACTCGGCGGCGGTCTCGGCCACCTCGTCGGCCGATTCGGCGGGTTCGGTCGTCCCGGGCACGACGGGCACGTCGGCGGCGCGCATCGCCGACCGGGCCTTCGTCTTCTCCCCGAGGCGCTCCATCGCCTCGGGCGACGGACCGACCCAGGTCACCTCGCTCTCGGCCACCCGCTCGGCGAAGTTCGCGTTCTCCGCGAGGAAGCCGTATCCCGGGTGGATGGCGTCCGCGCCCGCCCGGCGGGCGGCGTCGAGCACCGCCTCGCCGTCGAGGTAGGAGTCGGCCGCCCGCGCCGGCCCGACGTTGTACGCCTCGTCGGCGTACCGGACGTGGCCGGCGTGCTTGTCCGCCTCGCTGTACACCGCGACCGTCCGGACGCCGAGCTCCTCGCAGGCCCGCATCACGCGGACCGCGATCTCGCCGCGGTTGGCGACGAGCACCTTGCTGAACATGCTCAGGCCACCGCGGCCCGTCCGTCGTCGCGGTCCGTCGGGTTCGATGCCATGAGCCAACCCCCGCGAGACAGCGACTAAAAACTACTCACGGGCACCGCCGGGTTCACGCCCGTCGCGTCAGCCGGTCGGCCCCAGGAGTTCGGACCGGGATCGCCGCTCCGACCGACGCGGCCGGAAGTGCCACATCCCCCCGGCCGCCGACGGCGGTCAGGACGCCGCGTCCCGATCCGCCGCGTCGCGTCGATCCGTCGCGTTCCCGCTCACGAGGTAGCGGTACGACTGTGTGAACCAGTCGGCGTGCGGTCCCGGCGTGGCCGTCGAGTGCTCCGGCACCCTCGTGTTCGAGTGCCCGGTACACGTGACGACCGCCTCGTACCCCCACGACCGCTCGGCCACCTCGTCCACTCGGCAGTCGAGGGTCACCTCGGTGTGCTCGTTCACCCACAGGGAGTTGTACGCGTAGCGGTACTCGTAGGTCCTGACGTACTCCCGCACGGCCGACGCGTTCAGCGTCGGCGGCCGCTCCGGGGGCGCTTTCGGCCCCGCGGGCAGGTCGACGCTCCCGGAAGGGGGCGGCGCCGTCGTCGTGGCCGCGTCCGCGGTCGGGGCGTCCCCGGCGGGCGCGGCTCCGGCACAGCCGGCGACCGCGAGGGCGACGACCAGGAGGGCGAGAGGACCGGTGCGGGAGCGCACGCGCGGACCGTCCCTCCCGCCCGGTAAGTGCTTTCCGTGCCCGCTCCCGTCGCCGACCCGAATCCAAACCCCCTTATGTGAGCCATACCCACAGGGGGGCAATGTCAGTCCGAGTCGGCATCCTCGGCGCCACGGGCGCCGTGGGCCAGCGGTTCGTCCAGCTCCTCGACGGTCACGACACCTTCGAGGTGGCGGCGCTCACCGCGAGCGAGGACAGCGTCGGGCGGAGCTACCGCGACGCCGCGAAGTGGCGCCTCGACACGCCCATCCCCGACGACGTCGCGGAGATGACCGTCGGCCGGACGGCCCCCGATGCGGTCCCGGACGACCTCGACCTGATCTTCTCCTCGCTGCCGTCGAGCGTCGGCGAGGAGGTCGAGCCGGCGTTCTGCGAGGCGGGCTACGTCGTCTCATCGAACTCCTCGAACGAGCGGCTGGCCGACGACGTGCCGCTCACCATCCCCGAGGTCAACCCCGACCACCTCGACCTCATCGAGGTCCAGCGCGACGAGCGCGGGTGGGACGGGGCGCTCGTCAAGAACCCCAACTGCTCGACCATCACGATGGTCCCCACGCTCGCCGCGCTCGACGAGTTCGGCGTCGAGCGGGTCGACGTGGCGACCCTCCAGGCCGTCTCCGGCGCCGGCTACTCGGGGGTCACGTCGATGGAGATCATCGACAACGCCATCCCCCACATCGGCGGCGAGGAACACAAGATGGAGACCGAGTCCCGGAAGCTGCTCGGCTCGTTCGACGGCGCGGCGGTCGAGTGGCACCCCGCCGACGTCGCCGCCTCCTGTAACCGCATCCCGACGCTCGACGGCCACCTGGAGAACGTCTTCGTCGACCTGGCCGAGGACCCCGACCCCGACGAGGTCGCCGCGGCGATGCGCGAGTACCCCGGAGTCGACCTGCCGAGCGCGCCCGAGCAGCTCATCCGGGTCTTCGACGAACCCGACCGGCCCCAGCCTCGCCTCGACCGCAACCTCGACCGCGGCATGTCCGTTGCCGCGGGCGGTATCACGGGGACGGACAACGGGGTCCGCTACAATTGCCTGGCGCACAACACGCTCCGCGGCGCGGCCGGCGCCAGCCTCCTCAACGGCGAACTGCTCGCCGAGGACGGCTGGATCTAGCTCCGCTCGACCCGGACGCGGGCGCCGCCGCGGACCTCGGCCAGCGGCCCCACGTCGTCGATCCGCGCCACGACGTTGACCGGCGAGGCCGCGCGCGGCCGCTCGTCCGTCGAGGCCGGCGTCGGACCCCAGAACAGGCAGATCGCGTCCCCCTGTGGCCAGTACGCGATGGCGCCGGGCTCGACGACCTCGCGGGCGTCCTCGGCGGGGACGTCGACCGGCGTCCGGAAGTAGAGCTCGTCGCCCCACTTCGAGGCGTCGCCCTCGACCGGCAGGGCCGCCGCGATGGCGTCCCGCGTCTCCGGGTTCTCGCCGGTCCACGATGCGTCGAGTTCGACGTCGCCGACGGTCACGCGCAGGTCGCTCATGGGCGCCGGTAGCCGGCGCGGGTCCTTCGTTGTACCGGACCGGCCGTCAGTCGTCGACGTACGCCAAGAAGGCGCCGCCGAACATCGCCACGAGCCCGACGACCAGCAGGAGGTTCCAGAGCGGGTCGACCGACGGCCCGGCGCCGGTGACCTGCTTCGACGCCTCGGTCGCCGGGTCGACCAGAAGCAACAGCGCCTTCTCCTGTGGCATGGTCGCGGCGTACGTCCGGTCCGGGGAGACGTCGTAGAACCGGATGAGGTTCGGCATCACGTTCCCCCCGCTCACACGGGTGGCGTAGAACGAGACCCCGGCCAGGATGCTGCCGACGAGTGCGACGTCGTGCCAGCGGGTGCGCCCGTCGAGAGGGAGGATCATGACCGTCCGTTGGGCGTCGAGACATATAATCCGTGTGTCGGGTGAACGGCCCCTTACCGCAGCCAGACCGGATCGGCCCACAGGAGATACAGGAACATCGCGATCACCGTTATCAGTCCGGAGGCCATCACGAACGCCCCCTCCCAGGCGAGCTTCATACTCACCAGTACCGCACCGACGAGGATGAGTCGGGAGAGGATCGTCCCGAGGACGGCGCTCAGATAGCTCACGACCGGTCGGAGGAACCGTGTACACTTAGGTGGGTTGCCGGTCGGGGGATTGATTACCGTCCACCGCGGTTCGGGTGACATGAGCGACGACGCCGGCTCCGAGCAGCCGTCGGCCGCGTCCGGTAACCCCGGCAGTCCCGGGGACCGCGGCGAGCGCGGGAGCGAGGCGACCGACCACGGGCACGAGGACGACGCCTCCCCGGAACCGGCCGCCGACGACCCCGCGGCCGGGGAATCCTCCGGGCCGGCCGCCGACGATCCCGGAGCCGAGGAGTCCGCCGGACCGGCCGACGGGGACGACGAGCCCGGGTTCCCTGAGGACGAGACGGTCTCCGACGGCCGGGAGAAGCACGTCACGATCCTGCTGCCGGACGGCGAGACGGAGGAACACGGCGGGGTCTACCTCCAGCACACGGCGGGCACCTTCGCCGTCTCCGAGGACCCTGAGTTTCCCGAGTCCGAGACCACCCGGTACGAGAAGGCGGACGTCGCCCGCGTCACGGTGAAACAGCACCACTCGGCGTGTTTCATCACGACGGCCGTCGCGGGCGAGCGCCGGACGCTCGACGACCTGCGGGGGTTCCGCGACGACGCGCTCGCGCCGACCGCCCCGGGCGGCGCGCTCGTCGCGCTCTACGAGCGGATCAGTCCGCCGATCGCCCGGAGCCTGGCGCGTCACCCGTCGGCGACACCGACCCGGGCCGTCCGCGGGCTCGTCCGCCTCTGTGCCCGACTGGCCCGGCGCCACCGGACAGCGTCCGGGCCGCGCCGCCCGGCGCTGGCGCTCGCCCTCGTCGCGCTCTACGTCGTCGGGATGGCGCTCGGCGCGGCCAGCCACGCGTACTTCGCGGTCACCGACCGGCGCGACGACGGGCCGGCGGCGCGGTAGATCGCACGGTCACCGGATGAACCGGTGGATGCTCTCAGCCGGCCGGAACCCGAAGCCGTCGCGAACCTCGAGCTCGACGTCGTGGGCCGCGGCGCTCGCCTCGAGGTCCGCGAGCAACGCGGCCGTGTCCTCGCGGCCGTCGCCGCCCGACTCGTGGACCCGGTAGGCGTACGACTCGCCGTCGGCCGCGTAGACGGTGAGCTTCGGGCGGCCGAGTCCGCCGCCGCGGTCGAGGACCACGCGGTCGATCCCCCCGTAGTTCAGCCAGATCGACTTGTCGCCGCGCAGGCGCACCTCGTCGATGCCGTGGGTGTCGTAGACGGCCTTCATCGCCTTCGCCTCCCGGCGGTGTTTGCCCGTCCCGAGCCCGAACATCACGGTGATGTAGCTGTACTCGACGATGTGGAGGCCGTCCTCCGCGAAGAACAGGTCCGCGAGTCGGAGGGGGAAGGAGCCGGCCATCCCGAAGTGGATGTAGTTCTCGACGTCGATGTCCGTCGAGGGGAGGTCGTCGAAGGCGCCCTCCTCGGCCGGCTCCTCGAACGGTTCCCTGGTCGTCACGCCTCGACCCCCCCGGCGCCGTCGTCGCCGTCACGGTACGCGACGTACGCGAAGAAGTACGACCCGCCGATGAACATCAGGCCGCCGAGGACGTTCACCTCCAGCGCGACGAACACGCCGACCGCGAGCCCCAGGACCGCCATCGCCACCGCGAGGCGCATCCGGAGCGGGTACTCCTCGGTGCTCTCGCCGGTCGTGTCGTCGAGGTGGTCGTGGCCGACGCGGCGCTCGCCGACGTAGGTGACGATCATGATCGTCAGGCTGGTGACGACGAGCGTCGTCCGGACCGCCCAGGGGAGCTCCCTGCCGAACGCCCGGACCATGAACAGCGGGATGCCGATGACCACGAGCCCGCCGACGTACACCAGCATCCGGTGGGCGACCAGCAGGCGGAACAGCCGGTCGAGTCCCTCGCCCCGGTTGGATGACATTCGTCCCTCCATCGGAGCCCGCACGCAAAAAAACGGTTGGTGTTCGGTGTCGCGGAGCGTCAGGCGAGGAAGCCGGCGGCCTCGTCGGCGCCCTCGACGGTTCCGCTGGCGTTCATCTTCGCCATGCCGGAGCGGTACATCGTGTAGATCTGGACGA
>JBDGSZ010000108.1:0-13049 GCA_042217265.1 Haloferacaceae archaeon | reverse complement strand
TCTCGAACCCCGTCCGGAGGTCGGCGCCGCGGTAGTTCCGGCGATCGCGGCGGTGGCGCTCGCGGTCGGCGTGGCGGGCGAACAGCGCGTACAGCGCCCGGTCGAACAGGGCGACCGAGGACCCCCCGCCCGACGGGGTGCGCACCTCCCTGTCCGGCGGGTTCCCCCCGAGGTCGCTCGCCGGCCGGCCGCCGTCGGTCCGCCCCGCGCCGTCTCGCCCCGACTGCACGGGAGGCGTGGTTCCGCCGTCGCACTTAGTCGTTCGGCCCGCGGCCCCCCCGCCCGGGGGCAATATTTACCACATCCCCGGCCGCAGTTCACCGTCGATAATGAAGGTCCAGATGCTGACCACCGACTTCCTCGACAGGGGGATCGACCTGTACGGCGACGTGACGGGCGTCGTCGCCGACGACGGCACGGCGTACACGTACGACGAGTTCGGCGACCGGGTGAACCGGGCGGCCAACGCCCTGCGGGACGCGGGCGTCGAGCAGGGCGACCGGGTGGCGCTCGTCTCGGGCAACACCCACTACTTCCTCGAGGTGCAGTTCGCGACGAACCTGCTCGGGGCCGTGTTCGTCCCGCTGAACTACCGGCTCATCGCCCCGGACTACGAGTACATCCTGAACGACTGCGAGGCGCGGGTGGTGGTCGCGGATCACGCCTTCGCCGACGAGGTGGAGGCGGTCCGCGACGACGTGCCCGCAGACCTGTTCGTCGGGTACGAGGCCGACCGCATCGACGGCGACTGGCGGGACTACGCCGGGTTCGTCGGGGCCGCGTCCGCCGACCCGCCCGAGCGCCCCGAGATCGACGAGGACGACGACGCGACCATCAACTACACCAGCGGAACGACCGGCGACCCGAAGGGCGTCGTCCGGACCCACCGCGCCGAGCACTGGCACGCCCTGGTCCTCCTCCATCACATGGAGATGGCCGACGACGACACCTACCTGTGGACGCTCCCGATGTTCCACTGCAACGGCTGGGGGCACACCTACGCGCTCACGGGCGTCGGGGCGACGCACGTCTGCCAGCGGGCGTTCGATCCCGGGGAGACGTTCGAGCGCATCCGGGAGTACGACGTCTCCTACCTCTGCGGTGCGCCGACGGTCCTCAACAAACTCGTCGGGTACTACCAGGAGCACGACCCCGAACCGACGGGCGACCGGGACGTGCGCCTGACGACCGCGGGGAGCGCCCCGCCGAAGGCGACCATCGCCACCGTCGAGGAGGAACTCGGGTGGGAGCTCATGCACCTGTACGGCCTGACCGAGACGGCGCCGCTCATCACGACGAGCAACTCGCCGCGACGGTTCCGCGCCGGCGACGCGACCGGCATCAAGACGAAACAGGGGTTCGAGGCGGTCTGTACCGACCTGCGGGTCGTCGACGAGGAGGGCAACGACGTCCCCCGCGATGGCGAGACGATGGGTGAGGTGGTCGTCCGGGGCAACCAGGTGATGGACCGCTACCTGAACAAGCCCGAGGCCACCGAGCGGGCGTTCAACGAGCGCCTCTCGGGCTACTTCCACACCGGCGACATCGCGACCTGGGACGAGACGGGAATGATCCGCGTCCAGGACCGCAAGAAGGACATCATCATCTCCGGCGGGGAGAACGTCTCCTCCATCGAGGTGGAGGACGTCCTCTACGAGCACGACGCGGTCCAGAAGGCCGCGGTCATCGGAGTCCCCGACGACGAGTGGGGCGAGGCGGTCCACGCCTTGGTCGTCGAGCGCCCCGACGCCGACGTGACCGCCGACGAGGTCATCGGGTACGCGCGCGAACACCTCGCGACCTACAAGGCGCCCAAGGACGTCGAATTCGTCGACGACCTCCCCGAGACGGCGACCGGCAAGGTCCAGAAGTACGAGCTCCGCGAGGAGTACTGGGAGGGCGAGGAGCGGCCGATCAGCGGCTGACCGCCCCGTCATCCCCCGTCGCCCGCCGCAGGGTCACCTCGAAGGCGGCCCCGCCGGCCTCGGCGTCGTCGATCCGGATCGACCCGCCGAACCGGTCGACCAGCGTCGAGACGAGGTGCAGGCCCCCGCCGTGGGTCGCCCCGCACGCGGCTCGAAGATCGACTCCTTCTCCCCGTCGGGCACCCCGACGCCGTCGTCAGCGACCCGGAGCAGGACGGCGTCGTCCGCCGCCTCGACGGTCACCTCCACCCGGAGGTCGTCGGGCGCGCGCCCGTCGTCGGGCCCGTGTTCGATGGCGTTCTCGACGAGGTTCGCCACGACCGACCGGAGCGCCTCGTTCGCGACGACCGGGGCGCCGTCGGGGAGGTCGACGACCACGGTCGCGCCCCGCGTGTCGACCGCCTCGACCGCGTCGGCGACGACCTCCGTCAGGTCGATCCGGTCGCCGCTCGCCTCCCCCAGCAGGGTCTCGGCGACCGCGCCGGTACTCTCGATCAGGTCGTCCATCCGGTCGGCCCGCCTCCGGATGGTGTCGGCGGCCGTCCGGACCCGCTCGGGGTCCGGGTCCGCCGGATCGAGCGTCTCCGCCCGGCCCCGCACGACCGCCAACCCGTTCCGCAGGTCGTGCCGGAGCAGGCGGTTGACGAACCCCAGGGCGTGCCGCGCGCGCTCGGCCCGCTCCGCGTCGTGACGGGCCCGGGCGCTGTAGTAGCCCGCGACGGCGCCGGCGACGGCGCCCGCGTCGGCGGCGACCAGCAGGAGGAACGCGGGTTCGGCGACCGTCCGCCCCTCGAACCGGCGGATCAGCACCGTCGCGGCGATGGCCGCCACGAAGGCGACGCCGCCGAGCAGACACCACCGCACCACCGTCCAGCGGTGGGTCTCGGGTAGCGGGGACCGCGACAGGCGGTAGCCCCCGTAGACGAGCGCGAGCGGCACGCCGCCGTCGAGCAGGAAGGCGAGCACCGGACCCGCGCCCCGCACGACCCGCGGTTCGACGACGAGGTGCTGTATCGCCGCCGCGAGCGCGAGGGCCGCGCCGACGCCGGCGAGCGTCGGTCCGGCGGTCCCGTGGTCACGCACGAAGAAACTGACACGGGGCGGGCATTAGTCGCTGTCGGTCCCCGGGGTCGGCGGCGGCCCCTACGCCACCTCGTCGTTGACCACGTGCTCGGGCACGTCGCCGCGGAGCGCCGCCCGCGCCGCCCCGGCAGTCCGGCGGCGGAGTTCCCGCATCGAGTCCTCCGAATACCAGGCGACGTGCGGGGTGGCCACCACGTCGTCCCGCGCGAGCAGCGACCGCCGCTCCTCGCCCGGCGGCTCCGTCGGCAGCACGTCCAGGCCCGCCGCGCCGAGATCGCCCGCCGCGAGCGCCGCCTCCAGGGCGTCGACGTCGACCAGCCCCCCGCGGGCGGTGTTGACGAGCGTCGCGTCGTCTTTCATCCGGGCGAACGCCTCGGCGTCGAGCATCCCCTCCGTCTCCGGGGTCAGCGGCGCGTGTGCCGAGACGACGTCGGACCGATCGAGCAGGTCGTCGAGTCCCACGCCCTCGACGCCGTGCTCGGCGAACGTCCCCTCGTCGACGTGGGGGTCGTGGGCGAGAACGTCGAACCCGAGGCCCGCGACCTTCGCCGCGAGGCGGCGCGGGATCGCCCCGAACCCCACGAGGCCGAGGGTCTTCCCGCGGAGGCGGTCCATCGGCCTGCCGACCTTCCAGTCCCACCCGCCGTCGGCGAGGTCGGCGGCGTAGCGCGCCGTATTCCGCTCGCAGGTCAGGAGCAACGCGAGCGCGTGCTCCGCCACCTCGTCGAGGCAGTAGTCCGGGACGTTCGTCACGTACACGCCGTGGTCGGTGGCGGCGTCGAGGTCGACGTTGTCCACGCCGATGCCGTACCGGGCGACCACGCGCAGGTCGTCCAGGGCTGCGAACACCTCGCGGGTGATCGGCGCGTATTGGACGAGCAGGGCCTCCGCCCCCTCGGCGGCCTCGATCACCGCCGCGGGGGTCGACGCGTCGGCGGCCCGCAGCGCCGCCACCCCGTCGAGGACGTCGTGCTCGATGTCCAGGTCCGGGAAGTCGTAGTCCGTCACGACGGCCGTCGACATGGGGCCGGCGTGGCGCCGGGCGCACAAAAAGCCCGCTACGGGTTCCGGGCCGTCGCGGCCGTCGGCCCGACGAGCGTTCTCGTCGGCGCCGGCGACGTCGCGCCGAGAACCACCGCGCGGAGTAACTGAAAGCAGTTACGCAAATTTCTGTTACGAACTTTTATAACCGATAACATTTACCTCGCTGGAGGCAGGATGTCATGGTATGACGCATCACGGTCGCCCCGGACGGAACGGAGCGCGAGCGCCATCCGCCGCCGGACGGCCCCGGGACGGATCGAACGGCGGCCGCCGACCCGTCGGTCGACGAGCGAGCTGCGGGGACGCGACCGGGCCGCGTGGTGGTCGGCCGTGACGGGCCAGCGCCAGCGACGTCGCTCCCGGCCACGGCCGTCGTCCGACCGCACCCGGTCGGGCGTCCCGGCGGCCTGTCCGGAGTGTGACGGGCGGCTCGTCGGGGACGACGAGACGACGGAGACCGTCTGTACCGACTGCGGGTTGGTCGTCGACGAGCGGGAACTCGACACCGGTCCGGAGTGGCGCGCGTTCACCGCCGCGGAGCGCGACGAGAAATCCAGGGTCGGGAGTCCGACGACCCCGCTGATGCACGACCGGGGGTTGGCGACGGAGATCGGGTGGAACGGCGACGCCGGGGCCGCCATCCGGAACCGCAAGGAGCTGTCCCGCCTGCGGACGTGGCAGCGGCGGTTTCGGACCGAGGACGCCCACGACCGGAACCTCAAACAGGCGCTGGGCGAGATCAAGCGGATGGGATCGGCCCTCGGATTGCCGGCGTCGATCCGCGAGACCGCGAGCGTCGTCTACCGGCAGGCGTTGAAGAACGACCTCCTGCCCGGCCGGTCGATCGAGGGCATGGCCAGCGCGTCGCTGTACGCCGCCGCACGGCTGGACGGGGTCGCGCGCTCGATAGAGGAGGTCGCCGAGGTCAGCCGCGTCGACGACATCGAAATAAAGCGGGCCTACCGGTATCTGTCGCGCGAACTCGACCTCGAGATTCCCCCGACGAACCCGGTCGAGTACGTCAGTCGGTTCGCCTCGCAGCTCGGCTGTTCGGACGCGGTCGAGCGACGCGCGCGTGACCTGATCGAGGTCGCCACCGAGGAGGGCGTCCACAGCGGCAAGCACCCGGCCGGCATCGCGGCGAGCGCGCTCTACGCCGCCGCCCGGTTGCTCGACGAGGGGACCACGCAGGCCGACGTCTCCGAGGTGGCCAACGTGAGCAAGGTCACCATCCGGAACCGGTATCAGGAGATCCTGGAGGCGGCGGAGCGGGCGGGTCAGTCGTGATCCTCCCGTCGGCCACGCCGGCGACGGCGGGTACCGTCACCCCGGTTCCGTCCGGCACGCGGGGCGCCGTCCGCGGCCGGTTGCTCCGGCGGTCTCCGTCGGCGCCGCCCGATCGCGGGGTCGGCGTCCCGCGTCCCCGCTTCCCGGGCCGTCAGGCCCGCTCGACGCCGGTGATCTCGAACCGCGCCCCGCCGTCCGCGCTCCGGGTCACGTCGACCTCCCACCCGTGGGCGTCGGCGATGGCCTCGACGATGCTCAACCCGAACCCGGTTCCGTCGTCGGATGTCGAGTACCCCGGCTCGAACAGCCGGTCGCTGACATCCTCCGGAACTCCGGGGCCGTCGTCGGCCACGTAGAACCTGGCGCCGTCCTCGAGGCTCCCCACGGTCACGTTCACGGCGTCGCCCCGCTCGACCGCGCCGCCCGCGCCACGGGGTTCGACGCCGTCACCGGCCTCGGGCCGGTTGCCCGTCGAACCGTGTTCCACGGCGTTCCGGAAGAGGTTCTCCAGGAGCTGCTGGAGGCGACCGGGGTCGGCCCGGACGCTCCCCTCGGCCTCGCAGACGAGCGCCGCCCCGCCGGTGTCGACGTGCCCCCAGCACCGCTCGACGACGGCGTCGAGCGCCACGGGCTGCGGGTCCGCCGTCTCCCCCTCCCGGGCGAGGGTCAGGAGGTCGTCGATGAGCGTCCCCATCCGGTCGTGTGCCCGCGCGGTCGCCGCGAGGTGCTCGTCGGCGTTCCCACACTCGCAGGCCGCCCGGGCCAGTTCCACCCGCCCCGCGGCCACGTTCAGGGGGTTCCGCAGGTCGTGGCTGACGACGCCGGCGAACTCGTCGAGGCGGTCGTTCCGCCGCTCCAGCTCCCGTTCGTGGTCCTTGCGCTCGCTGACGTCCTGGACCGTCCCGCGCACCGCGACCACCTCGCCCCGGCGCGTCAGCGGGTCGCCCGTGAGGTGGACCCACCGGCCGTCCGTTCCGTCGAGGCGCGCCTCAAGATCGAAGGGCTCGCCGGCCTCGACGGCCCGCTCGACCGCCGCCTCGACGCGCGGCCGGTCCTCGGGATGCAGTCGATCGAGGACGTCGTCGACGGCGAGCGGTTCGTCCGGGGACAGCCCGTAGAGCTCGTATCCGCCCTCGGACTGGCGTATCTCGTAGGGCTCGACGGTCGGGTCGAGTTCCCAGTACCCGATGTCCGCCACCCGCTCGACGTGTTCGAACTGCTCGCTCCGCACCGACAGCTCCGCGCTCGACCGGGCGAACAGGTCGGTGACGGCGAGCACGCCGACGAGGACGCCGACCAGGGCGCCCTCGGTTCCGGTGCTGACGAACAGGAAGAACGTCGCCGGTCCGGGGGGGACCCCGAGCGGGAACAACACGAGCACGACGGCGGTGCTCGCCGCGGCCACGAGGACCCCGCCCAGCGCGTACGACCCGATCCGCCGGGTCCGCTCGGGAGCGACGGGCAGCGTGTCGAGCCAGTACCCGGCGTACGTGAGCCCGAAGGCCGGGATGCCGAGCAGGAGGAACTCGATCAACCGCTCGGGGAGATACTCGCGGACGAACGGCGTGTTCGTCAGGAACACGTATGCGAACGCCACCGAGGCGACGAGACCGCCGCCGACGAGGAGCCGGGGGGTGAGCGCCGTTCGCGCCCATCGCCGGTGCGCGTACCCGCCCATTTGGGGTAACGGTGAACCCCCCCGATATAAAACCCACTCACGACGTTCGTCGTAACCGGGTCGGCTGCCGGTCGCGGGGCGGTCAGAACCCCCGCGAGAGGTACTCCGACTCCCACTCGCCCTCGTCGTCGGTCGACTGCTCCCACTCGCTGCGCTTGACTTCGAGGTAGGACTCGAACAGCGGGTCGCCCATCGCCTCGCGGATCGGGTCACAGTCCGAGAGCGCGTCGAGCGCCTCGTCGAGGGTCGTCGGGAGGCGCTCGATGCCCCTGTCCGCGCGCTCGTCGTCGTCGAGCGCGCCGGGGTCGCTGTCGAGCGGGTCGCCGGGGTCGAGGTCCCGCTCGATCCCGTCCATCCCGGCGGCGAGCAGGCCGAGCAGAGCGAGGTAGGGGTTCGCGGTGTTGTCGGCGGGCTTGAACTCGAACCGGGTGGTGGCGGCGGGCGCCGAGCGGTCGACCGAGGGCACCCGCACCGCGGCCTCGCGGTTGTCGTACCCCCAGCAGGCGTACGCCGACGCCCACATCCCCGGTGCGAGGCGGTCGTAGGACTCGACGGTCGGCGCGGTCAGCGCCACGAGCGCCGGCGCGTGTTCGACCAGCCCGCCGACGAAGGCGCGCCCCTCGTCGCTCACCGGGTACGGACCGTCCGTCCCGGGGTCGTGGAGGACGTTGGTCCCGTCGCGCCACAGCGACAGGTGGACGTGACAGCCCGTCCCCGGCAGCTGTGGGAAGGGCTTGGGGCGGAACGTCGCGCCGAGACCGTGGTCGGCCGCGACGGCCTTCACCGTCTCCTTGAACCGGACGTGGTTGTCCGGCGCCGTGACGCCCGCCGCGTGGTCGACGACCAGTTCCTGCTGGCCGGGGCCGTACTCGGGGTAGTACGTCGACAGCCCCATCCCCTGATCCTTCAGCGCGTCCACGGTGTCGAGGATCACGTCGTGGGCGCTGCGCATCCCGTCGGTGGCGAAGCAGGCGCTGTCGTCGAACGGCTCGACGCCGTCCTCCGTCTCGCGGGTGTAGTAGAACTCGCTCTCGAAGGCCGTCCGCGGCACGTAGCCGTCGACCGCGAGTTCGTCGAGGTAGCGGCGCAACTGCGCGCGAGGCCCCGCCGCCCACGGGTCGCCGTCCAGGTCGTGGAGCTCCGCGAGCAGGAGCGCCGCGCGGTCGTCGTACGGCAGCACCGTGAACGTCTCCGGGTCGGGCACGACCCGGACCTCCCCCGCGGGGCCGTACGTCCCCCCGGGCGCAAGGCGGTCGAGCGCGTTGAACGACTGCATCGCGTGGGTGACGTTCGTCCCGGTCTCCAGGACGTCGGCCAGCCCCGCCCGGTCGACGACCCGCCCCCGCGGCACGCCGCTGTTGTTCACGAACACCACGCGAACCAGTTCCACGTCCTCCGCGTCCGCCCGCCGGAGAACCTCGCCCGTCGTGGACATGGCGCCGCGTACGCCCGCCACGGGTTATTTCGCGCGCGATCCGGCAACGAGTTCCGGTTTCGTCGCGCCCCCGTCGGGACCGGTACGTTGCCATACGGATCCCTCATAGCAATCGACTTTCGGGGTCCGGTCCCACCCCGTGTCGATGGCAACCGACGAACCCGAGGTGGCCGGGACCGAGTTCGTCGCGCTCTCGGAGACGTACACCGACCGCGTCCACGACTGCGTCGACGCGCTCGACGCGGTCGTCGAGCGGTGGGCCGAGGGCCGGTCGTACGGGGAGCCGCTCCGGCGCGTTCGGGAGTTCGAGACGGTCTGTGACGTGACCGAACGGGAGGTGACCCGCACCCTCGTCGGGTTCCGGGCCGACGGCACGACGCCGTTCGGCCGGTCGAGCGTCAACCTCGACGACGTCGCGGAGCTGTACCACGCCCTGGACGACGTGGCCAACGCCGCCGAGCGGACCGCGGAGGAGCTCGCCGCCATCGACCCGACCCTTCCACGTGAGTGCGCCGAGGGGATCCGGACGATGGCATCGCTCGCCGTCGACGCGATGGCGCTTCTGGAGACGGCCATCGACGGGTACGTCCGCGCGCTCCGCGAGCCCGGTAGCCACGCCCGTATCCGTGACGCCGTCGAGCAGATCCGGGGGCTGGAGAGCCAGTGTGACGAGCTCCGGAACCACGTCGTCGACCGGGCGTTCGCGGAGGTACCGGACGCGACGGCGTTGACCTGCCGCCACCTGGCGACCGGCCTCGACGCGGTCGTCGACGCGATCGAGGACGTCACCGACCGCCTGGTCTACGCGAGCGGCGGACAGCCCTGGATCGACGTGCCGCTCGACCACGGGTGACACCCCGCAATACGTAGTCCTCCATACGTCTCATAGCAACCGTTTATTTCCTCCCCGACGCGATAGGGAACGATGAGTACCTCGCCGGTGTTCGATCCGGCAGTCGAGGCTCGGCACAGGCGCGTCGATGCGGACGCCTGGAGCGACATCTACGCGATCGGCGACGTTCACGGTTGTCGTCGGGAACTGGAGTCGTTGCTCGCCCGCATCGATCCCGGGCCCGACGACCTGGTCGTGTTCGTCGGCGACCTCGTCCGGAAGGGGCCCGACGGCGCGGGAGTCGTCGACATCGTCCGGTCCCGGTCGAACTTCCTCGCCGTCCGGGGAAACAACGAGGAGAAGCTCCTGCGGGGCGAGGCTGCCTCCGGTGGGCTCACCCCGGACGATCTCGACTGGCTCGCATCGCTGCCGGTCGTCGTTTCCTGGGAGGGGACGCTCGTCGTCCACGCCGGGGTCGACCCCCGCAAGCCGCTCCGGAGCCAGACCGTCGACGATCTTCAGACCGTCCGCTCGCTCCACCCGGACGGCGGATATCGGCCCCCGTTCTGGTTCGATGAGTACGTCGGCCCCCGGCGCGTCATCTTCGGCCACACGCCCCTCGACGCCCCGCTCCGCCGTCCCCACGCGATCGGCCTCGACACCGGGTGCGTGTACGGCGGGGCTCTGACCGCCTACGACTGCCGCCGGGATCGGACGCTGACCCTCGACTCGGACCGGACGGTTCAGGAGCGCGATCCGGACGACTTCGTCACGCCAGCGAACCTCCCGGCCGTCTCCGAGTGAGGGGCCGTCGTCCCCTCGTCGTTTGAATACATATATATCGGAAGGTAGTACACCCGTTGTGAATGTATTCGTAATATGAAAGATTAAACGACGGGAGGCGGCACCACAGGTGGACGGATGCGTGACACGACCGGCTTACTGTCCGTGGGTCGATGAGCGGGGACGAGTGCGCGGGGAGCGATGTGAACGGGACGGGGGACACCTCCGGCACCGGCCGGTCGGACGTCGACCTGTCGGACCCGGAATGGTACCTCAATCGCGAGCTGTCGATGCTCGCCTATCACGAGCGGATCCTCGCGGCGGCGGCCGACGAGCGGAACCCGCTCCTGGCCCGGCTCCGGTTTCTCGCGTTCGTCACTAAGAACACGGACGAGTTCTTCATGAAGCGCGTCGGCGGGCTGAAACAGCAGATCGACGCCGGCGTCACCGAGCGGACGGCCGACGGACGGACCCCGGCCGAGCAGCACCGCGAGGTGTTAGCCCGGGCCCGGCCGCTGTTCGACCGACAGACCGATCTCTGGGAGTCGGAGCTTCGCCCGGCCCTGGCGGCTGCCGGCGTCCACGTGCTGGCGTACGACGAGCTCTCCGACGCACAGCGTTCGACGCTCCGTGATCGCTTCGAGGAGTCGATCCTCCCGACGCTCACGCCGCTCTCGTTCGATCCGGCCCATCCGTTCCCCTTCATCTCGAACCAGTCGCTCTCGCTCGGCATCCTGACGCGCAACAGCCCCGACTCGGATCCAACCTTCACGCGGGTGAAGGTCCCGCAGAATCAGCCCCGGCTGCTCGAACTCGAACGCGACGGTGGCGAGTACGCCTTCGTGCTCATAGAGGACGTCATCGAGGCCAACCTCGACCTGCTCTTACCGAACGTCGAGATCCGTTCGGTCGCGAAGTTCCGACTGACGCGCAACGCCGAGATCAGACGCAACGAGGAGGTCGCCGAGGACCTCATCGAGGTCATCGAGGAAGTCATCGAGCAACGGCGCTTCGCGACCGTTGTGCGCCTGGAGGTCGCGGCGGACATGCCGGACCGGATGCTTGACGTCCTGACGAATCAACTCGGCGTCGACGAGCGCGAGGTCTTCCGCCGGTCGGGACCGATGGACTACAGCGACCTCTTTCGCCTGACTGACCTCGATCGGCCGGACCTGACGGGCCCCTCATGGACTCCCCGGCCCCACCCGCGGCTGAACGCGGAGGCACGGGGCTACGACGGTCCGGAGGCGCCGACGGACATCTTCGAGGCCATCCGCCAGGACGACATCCTCGTCCACCATCCGTACCACTCGTTCGACGACACCGTCCAGCGGTTCCTCGAGGAGGCCGCCAACGACCCGCAGGTTCTCGCGGTCAAGGCAGCCATCTATCGCACCGCGAGCGACTCCCAGGTCATCCAGAGCCTCATCGACGCCGCGAACAACGGCAAGCAGGTGGCGGTCATGGTCGAACTGAAAGCCCGGTTCGACGAGCGGAACAACCTCGAGTGGGTGCGGAGATTGGAGGAGGAGCGCATCCACGTCGCCTACGGAACCGTCGGGCTGAAGACCCACACCAAGACGGCGCTGGTCGTCCGCCAGGAGGGGGACGGCGTCACACTCTACTCACACGTCGGGACGGGCAATTACAACTCCGAGACCGCCAAGAGCTACGTAGACCTGGGCATCCTGACCGCGGACCGCGACATCGGCCAGGACCTGGTCAAGCTGTTCAACTTCTTCACCGGTCCGTCGCTCGACCGGACCTTTCGGAAGCTGCTGGTCGCCCCGGTCACGATGCGCGAGCGGTTCACCGACCTGATCCGACGCGAGGCCGAGCACGCCCGGGAGAACGGGGCGGGCCGCATCGTCGCCAAAATCAATGCTTTGGAGGATCCCGACCTCATCGCCGAACTGTATCGCGCGTCGATGGCCGGCGTCGACATCGACCTCGTCGTGCGCGACGTCTGTCGCCTCCGGCCCGGGCTGGAGGGGGTCAGCGAGACGGTCGACGTGTATTCGGTCGTCGGGCGGTTCCTCGAACACTCGCGTGTCTTCTACTTCGGAAACGGTGGCGACCCCGAGTACTACGTCGGCAGCGCCGATTGGATGACTCGCAACCTCGACCACCGCGTCGAGGCGGTCGCGCCGGTCGACGACCCAACGATCCGGCGCCAGCTCCGCTCCATCATGGGTACGATGCTCGCGGACAACCGCCGGCGATGGGTGATGCGTCCGGACGGCTCGTACGACCGAGTCAACCCCTCGCCGGACGAACCGACCCGGGACGCCCAAGAGACGTTCATGGAGCGTGCACGTCTGGCCGGAACCGACGCCGACGTCGGCATGCCGACGACCGATCCGCCGGTCCCGGATCCGGACATGGACCTGTGACCTGTTGACCTGTCGTCCGCGCCCGCGTCCGCCGGTCGCCCGCAGGACGCCGCGTCACCCGACCTCGCCCGGCCCCTCCGGCACGAGGTCCCACTCGTGGCCGGGGAGGATCCGGTCCGCGCGGTCCCGCACCTCGCGGACGCTGTGCCACCAGGCGAAGTCGTCCATCGCGCTCCCGAGGGTCACCCCGTCCTCGCCCTCGAGGTTCCCGCTGGTGGGGACGGCGTCGACGGCGACCACCGTCGTCCCCGTGTCGGTCTCGACCGCGACCGACTGGTGGCCAACGGTGTGGCCAGGCGTCGGGAACGCCGTCACGCCCGGCGCGAGGTCGGTCTCGCCGTCGACCGGCGTCAGCCCGGGGTGGAGCCACGGCGGGTCGCGGCCGAGCGTCGGGGCGTCGTACCGCTCTGCGTGCATCGGGTAGGGGGCGGCCGCGTAGGCCACCTCGCGGCGCTGAACGTAGACCGGCCCCTCGAACCGGTCGAGGCCGCCGCAGTGGTCCCAGTCCAGGTGCGAGAGGACGACGCCGTCGATGTCGGCGGGCGCGTAGCCCGCGCGGTCGAGCGCCGCCGGCAGGGTGTGCCCGGGA
>JBDGSZ010000074.1:0-13291 GCA_042217265.1 Haloferacaceae archaeon | reverse complement strand
CCGGCAACGAGCGCCGGCGGACCGAGATCCGCGAGTACCTCCGGGCCATCGGCGAACCCTACGCCGAGGACCACGAGGTCGAGGGGCGGCGGATCGCCTTCTACCTACTCCACCGCGACGTCGCCATCACCTTCGACGCGCAGGCGTACTTCCGGCTGGAGTCGGCCGGCGTCCGGACCGTCCTCTGTGAGCACGAGATGCCGGGATGGCAACTCGGCCGCCGACTGCCGTTCGAGACGCCCGACCTGGCGGACGAGCGCCGGGACGCCCCGGACCCCGTGACCGCGGCCTTCGAGGAACTCGGCCTGACGCCCGGGGCCGACAGCGACGCTGTCCGGGCGGCCTACCGCGAGCGGGTGAAGGACGTCCACCCCGACCAGGGGGGCGACAGCGAGGCGTTCAAGCGGGTCCGCGAGGCCTACGCGACGGCCCGCAACCACGCCGACTGAGGCGTCGGCCGGAGCGTCCGCAAGCCACATGCCCGCGGCCCGCCTGCCCGCGGACGTGCCGACCGTCGCGATCGGCGGCCGCGAACTCGCCCTCCGCGGTCGCGCCTGTCATCTGCCGGCCGCGGGCGCCCTCGTCGTCGCCGACCTCCACGTCGGCCGGGCGGCGGCCTCCGACGTGGAGTACCCGCTCGGCGAGCGGGCCGACCTCCGGGACCGGCTGGCGGCCGCGGTCGAGCGGTTCGACCCCGGGACCGTCGCCTTCGCCGGCGACCTGCTCCACCGGTTCGGCGACGCCTCCGCCCGGTCGGTCGACGCCCTCCGGGACCTGATCGGGGCGGTCCGGGCGGCGGGCGTCCGGGCGGTGGTGGTCGCGGGCAACCACGACGTCGGCCTCGACGGGGCGTGGCCCGGCGACGTCCACGACGAGTTCCGGCTGTCCGACGGGACGGTCGTCTGCCACGGCCACGAGGAGCCGTCGGCTGACGCCCCGGCCTACGTCGTCGGCCACGACCACCCGACCATCGCTATCGAGGGGCAGCGCCGACCCTGCCTGCTGTACGGCGAGGGGGTCTACCGCGACGCCGACCTGCTCGTACTCCCGGCGTTCAGCCGCGTCGCGCCCGGCGTCGAGGTCAACCGGATGGACGCCGGGGACTTCGCGTCGCCGCTGGTCCGCGACGCCGACGCGCTCCGGCCGGTGGTCCACGACCCCGACGCCGACGAGACGCTGGCGTTCCCGCCGCTCGGGCGGTTCCGGCGGATGCTCTGACGCGGACCCTGAGCGTCGTCGGATGGCGGGGCGACGGGTACGGCGTCCCGCGGCGCCGGGCGAAGAACTTAGCCGTCCCCGACCGTGGTCCCGCGTGACATGCTCGCAGCGCGACTCCACGAGTACACCGACGAGATGGGCGACGCGCTGTCCGTCGACGAGGTGTCGCGGCCGACCGTCGACCGGTCGGACGGCGTCGTGATCGAGGTCGAGGGCGCCGGCTGGTGTCAGACCGACAACCACGTCATCGAGGGGATGTGGGCCGACTACGTCCCGCAGGACCTGCCCATGACGCTGGGCCACGAGAACGCGGGGACCGTGGTCGAGCGCGGCCCCGAGGTGACGACCGTCGAGGAGGGCGACCGGGTGATCTGTCACCCGACGATGACCTGTGGCACCTGCCGGCCGTGCCGGCGGGGCGAGGACATGTACTGCGAGAACCTCTCCTTTCCCGGGCTGACGACCGACGGCGGGTTCGCGGAGTACCTCCGCACGTCCGAGCGGGCGGTCGTCCCGCTCCCCGACGGGATCGACCCCGCGACGGTCGCGCCCCACGCCGACGCGGGCATCACCGCCTACCACGCGGTCAAGAAGGCGGTCGCGGAACTGAACCCCGGCGACCACGCCCTGGTCGTGGGGATCGGCGGCCTGGGCCACATCGGGGTCCAGTGTCTCGACGCGATGAGCGCCGCCGAGATCACGGCGCTCGACGTCCGGGCGACGGCCCGGGAGCTCGCGACGGACCTCGGCGCCGACCACGCCGTCGACCCGTCGAGCGAGGACGTCGCGGCCGCGGTCGACGACGTCACCGACGGGACCGGGGCGCGGCAGGTGATCGACTTCGTGGGCGCGGACGCGACCACGGCGCTCGCGCCCGACGTCCTCGCCCCCGGCGGCGACCACCACGTCGTCGGTTACGGCGGGCACGTCCACGAGCCGTCGCAGACGCTCGTGGACGGCGAGTTCGCATACCGGGGGACGCTCGTCGGTCGGTACCCCGAGCTCCAGGAGCTCGTCGCGCTGGTGGAGCAGGGGGCGGTCGAACTCCGGACCGAGCGCTACGACCTCGACGAGGTCAACGCGGTGGCCGAGCGCCTGGAGCACGGCGAGGTCGAAGGCCGAGCCGTTATCACCCCGCCGTGAGGAGGTGGGAGCGTGACACGCGACGACGACCTGGTCCGGGTGCTCGACGAGGACGGCCGGGTGCGCGACGGGGCCGCGGTGCCCGACGTGGCCGACGAGACCCTGCTCGACATCCACCGCGACATGCTGTGTGCCCGCCACTTCGACGAGCGGGCGGTCAGCATCCAGCGGCAGGGCCGCATCGGCACCTACGCCGCCTGCGCCGGACAGGAGGCGGCGCAGGTCGCCTCGACGTACGCGTTGGCCGATGACGATCCCGTCTGTTACCAGTACCGCGAGCACGGCGCCGTCATCGCCCGCGACGACGGCCCGGAGACCCTCGGCGACTACCTCAAGTACTGGATGGGCCACGAGGACGGCCACGTCGGCCTCGCCGACATCGACGTCTTCCCGCTGAACATCAGCATCGCCAGCCACATCCCCCACGCGGTGGGGATGGCGTGGGCGGCGGACCTGCGGGGCGCGGACGACGTCGTGGCCTGTCACTTCGGCGACGGCGCCACGAGCGAGGGCGACTTTCACGAGGCGCTGAACTTCGCCGGCGTGTTCGACGTCCCGGCCGTCCTCCTCTGTCACAACAACGGCTGGGCCATCTCCCACCCCGCCGGGGAGCAGACGGCGAGCGACACCTTCGCGCGGAAGGCCGAGGCCTACGGGTTCTGGGGCGTCCGCGTCGACGGGATGGATCCGCTCGCCACCTACGAGGTGACCGAGCAGGCGGTCGACAAGGCCCGCAACCCCGGGAGCGGCGAACTCCGGCCGACGCTGATCGAGGCCGTCTCCTACCGGTTCGGCGCCCACACGACGGCGGACGACCCGACCGTCTACCGCGACGAGGCGGAGGTCGAGCGGTGGAAGGAGCGCGACCCCATCGACCGCTTCGGCACCTTCCTCCGGGAGCGGGGGCTGCTCGACGACGAGCGCGAGGACGCGATGCGCGAGGCCGCCCGGGAGACGGTCGCGGCGGCCATCGAGCGGGCGGAGGCGTATGACCCCGACCCGGAGGGAATGTTCGACCACGCCTACGCCGACCTGCCCCCCGAGGTGCGCCGCCAGCGCGAGGCCTTCGCACGCTTCCGCGAGGAACACGGCGACGGGGCGTTCCTGCGGGACGAGTGACCGCGCCCCGTCAGGCCACGTCAGCCGCCACGGCCGCCGCGGCCTCCCGCCCGCTGCGTATCGCGCCCTGTATCGAGGACCACGTCGTGTAGTCGCCGGCGAGGTAGACCGGGCCGTCCGGGTCGCGGGCGTCGGGCAGGCTCTCGTGGACTCCGGGGGGCTGGGCGAACTGCGCGAACTCGATGCGGTCGGTCGCCAGGCGGTCGAGGCTGGCGGCGCTCCGCTCGGGGTACCACGACCCGAACGCCTCGCGTGTCAGGACCGCGAGTTCGTCGTCCGACCGCCCGAGCGCCCCGTCGCCGAGGAAGGTCGCACAGACGAGTTCCCGGCCGTCGGGGGCGTACTCGGGGGCCACCTCCGAGAGCGGGACGAGCGTGTTCGGCGCCGCGTCGTCGGCGTTGAGCACCAGCTTCCGGCCCGTGTCGAGGGCGGCGTGCTCGGGGAGCGCGTAGTACTGCGTGACACAGCCGACGGCCTCGGTCGGAACGCTCCCGACCCCGGTCAGGTCGCGGGCCGTCCGGGGGTCCGTGGCCACCACCGCGGCGTCGGCGCCGAGGCGCGTGTCGGCCTCGACGGTCACGCCGCCGTCGGCGGTGTCGACCGCGGTCACCCGCTCGCCCGTCCGGATCTCGGCACCGGCCGTGCGCGCCCGGTCGGCCAGCTGTGCCGGGATGGCGCCCATCCCGTCGGCGGGCAGTGCGGCCGCGCTCTCGCTCAGCATCCGGAAGGTGTACTCGAACACCCGTTTGGAGGTCGACAGCGAACGGTCGAGGGTGATGCCGCCGTAGAACGGAGCGACGAACCGCTCGACGTACCGATCGGAGAACCCCCACTCGTCGAGGTACTCGCGGATGCTCAGGTCGCGGCCGGAGAACACCTCGTCCTCGGAGCGCCCGCGCAGGTCCCGGCGGAGCAGGAGCGTCCGGAGCTTGTCGCTCGCCGGCACCTCGGGGTTCAGGGCCGACTCGACGGCCGCCCGGGGGTCACGGAGCGGGTCCGAGAGGACCGACCGGCGCCCCTCGCGGGCGATGACCGCGCCCGGGCGGAACCGCCGGAGGTCCAGAGCGGCGAGGTCGAGTTCCCCGCTGGCGGCGGGATAGGCCGGGAAGAACACCTGGAAGCCCCGGTCGAGGGTGAACCCGTCGCGCTCGCGGGTCCGGACCCGCCCACCGACCCCGTCCCGGCGCTCGAGGACCGTCACCGACGCGCCGGCGTCGGCGAGGCGGCGCGCGACGACCAGGCCCGCCAGCCCCGCGCCGACGACGACGACGGACGTGTCTCGCATGGCCGCCCGTTGCGACGCGGGGGTCATAGTCCCTGCCACATCGCCCGGCCGGGGCGCGTCGGGCCCCGAAGGGCCAGGGCTTAGTCGCTCGCGCCCGAGCCGGCCGTATGGAGACGACCCCGGCGTTCCGCGGGCTGACGTGTACGGCCTGCGGGGAGACGTACCCGGCCGAGGAGGGCCGCTGTCCGGCGTGTGACGCGCCGCTGGATCCGACGTACGACTACGACGCCGTCCCCGAGTTCGCGGACGGCGACGGCTCGATGTGGCGGTTCGGCCCGCTCCTGCCGTTCGCCGACCCCGTGAGCGCCGCCGAGGGCGGGACGCCGCTGGTCGACGCCCCCGGACTGGCCGAGGAACTCGGTGCCGGGCGCGTCCGGCTGAAGGACGAGGGTCGGAACCCGACGGGCTCGTTCGTCGACCGAGGAATGGCGCTCGCCGTGACCGCGGCGGCGGACGCGGGGACCGAACCGCTCGCGCTCGCCGCCGCGGGCGACGCCGGGCAGTCCGCGGCCGCGTACGCCGGCCGGGTCGACCTGCGGGCCTACGCGTTCGTCCCCTCGCGGGCTCCCTTCGCCAACAAGGCGATGGTGAACGTCCACGGGGCGGAGATGCGCGTGAGCGGCGGGCGCTACCCGGACGCCCTCGCGGCGCTCGGGGAGGACCTCGCTGCCGACCACTACTCGCTCCAGGAGTTCACGTCGCCGTACCGCCACGAGGGGGCGAAGACCGTCGCCTACGAGGTGGCGGCGGAGCGCGGCTGGACCGCCCCCGACGCCGTCGTCGTCCCCGTCGGTACCGGCGAACTCCTCGTCGGCGTCGAGAAGGGCTTCCGCGAACTCGGGGAACTGGGCCTGATCGACGCGACGCCCCGGCTCGTCGCCGCTCAACCCGAGGGCTGTGCGCCGGTCGTTGAGGCGTTCGAGAGCGGGAGCGAGGCGCCCGCCCCGCCGGAGTACCCCGACACCATCTGCGGGGAACTGGAGATCCCCGACCCCGCTGGCGGCCGGCTCGCCCTCCGGGCGCTCGCCCGCGCCGACGGCGAGGCCGTCGCGGTGCCGGACGACGACGCCCTGGAGGCGGCCGTGGCGACGACCAAGACCACGACCGTCGAGGTCGGGACCGCGGGCGGCGTCGCGGCCGCCGCGGCGTGGGCCCTCGCCGACACCGTCGGCGCCGACGACGAGGTGGTCGTCGTCAACCCCGCGACCGGGCTGAAGACGCCCGACGTCCTCCGCAGCCACCTGATGGGCCAGGGCGTGTAGTCACGCGCCGTCGGGGCCGTCCCCGCCGGCCCGGTCCCCCCGCAGGGGGCGCCCGTCGGGTCGCTTCGCCCCCTCGGAGTCGTGGACGACAACTCCGTCCGCGTCGGCGGGCGCGTATGCCTCGCGCACCGCGATGGCCTCCTCCAGTTCCCGCACCGCCCGCTCCTTGAGCGCCCGGGCCAGGTCCTCGGCGTCCGCCCGCGAGATGTCCCGCCCGAGCCCCTCACACTCGTGGGCGCGGACCGGCCCCGCCTCCTCGACGACGCCGCCCATCGGCTGCGAGGTGCCGCCGACGTCGACGCTGAACGGGTAGGTCCGGCAGACGAGCGGCCGATCGTCGTGGACCGCACACCGACCCTCGCCGCCGGACCCGTCGTAGAACGTGCAGTCGCCGCAGTCGTCGGTCGCCAGCGCCCACTCGAAGGTCTCGCCCGCAGTGCCGTCCTCCCGGAGGCCGTACGGCATCGGCCGGGCGACGTCCCGCCAGTCGTACTCGTCGGCGAGCGCCGGGTCGTCGGACGCCGCCGCGGCCTCGCGGAGCCGGCGGACCTCGTCCGGGAAGACCGTCGCGGTGTGGGGGTCGCCGGCGCCCTCCGCGTCGTCCGGCCCCGGTTCGGCCCCGTCGCCCGCCGGACCGCCGTCGCCGCCCGCGCCGCCCCCGCCGGCCTCGCCGGTCTCGTCGCCGCCCGCGCCGCTCCCGTCGGTTTCGCCGGTCTCGTCGCCGCCCGCGCCGCTCCCGTCGGCTTCGCCGGTCCCGTCGCCGCACCCGTCGACGTACCCCTTACAACAGGCGCCACAGCGGGTGCACTCGAAGCCGACGGCCTCGACGGCGTCGGCGAGGTCGGCGACGGCGAGGTCCCGGGCACGTTCGAGTTCGGCCTCCAGGCTGTCCACGGGCGCCGTCGGGGACGCGCGGGCAAAAGTCGTGCGTCGGCGGCCGCGTCAGGCCGGAGCGACCCGCCCCGCGTCGGGGTCCCACCGCACCCGGCCCTCGGCGGCCAGCTTCTCGAGGTGGGCGACGACGGTGGCGCGGGCGAGGTCGCGGACGCCCGAGAGGTCCTTGTCGTACGCGGCGTCGACGACGGCCCCGGGGGTGTGGGCGCCGGCGCGGACGGCGTCGAGGACGCGGCGCTCCCGGTCCCGGCGGTGGGCGAGGAGGCGCGAGAGCGTCCCCGGCGGGTCGTCGACGACCGGGCCGTGGCCCGGCAGGAGGCGGTCGGGGGCGCGGGCGAGGAGGCGCCGGAGCGAGACGAGGTAGGCGCGCAGGTCACCCTCCGGGGCGGAGACGGCGACGCTGCCCGCCGCGACGGCGAGGTCGCCGCAGGCGACGCCCGCGGGCGTCTCGAAGGCGACGTGGTCGGGGGCGTGGCCCGGCGTCTCGACGACGTCGACGCCGCTCGCGCCGAGGGCGGTCCCCTCGCGGAACGTCCGGTCGGGCTCGACGCCGGTGGCGTCGACGAAGCGGTCGGCGCGCCCGCGGCGCGCCCAGACGGTGGCGTCCGACGCGGCGGCGACCTGGGCGACGCCGCCGACGTGGTCGCGGTGGGTGTGGGTGACGGCGACGTGGTCGACGTCGGCGGGATCGAGGCGGTCGGCGATCCCGGGGGTCGCAGGGTCGACGAGCACGGACTCGCCGGCGCCGAGGAGGTAGGCGTTCGTCGTGCCGGCCGGGGCGCTGGTCTCGACGGGGAGCGCGATGCGACGCACGGGGCGCCTTACGTGCGGAGGAAGTAGACCTGCTTGCGGGCGTCGCGGAAGCTGTGGCGCGAGCCGACGAGGTCGCGCTCCTCGAGGCGGTTGAGCGCGTACCGGACGGTCCGGTCCGGGAGCAGCGACTCCTCGGCTAGGTCGCCTTGCGAGAGCGGGGCGTCGGTCTCCAGGACCTTCGCCACCAGCTTCGCGCTCGGGGGGAGGTCGCGGAGCCTGTCGCGAAACTCCGAATCGGAGAGCGGCTCGGCGTCGCCGTCAGCCGTCGTGAGGCTCATGTACTGTCCGGGGGCCGGATGAAACCTAAAGGTTGGCTACATACGTGAGAAATGTATCCATACACCTTATATTTCCGTCCGGCGTCGCGGCCGCGGCCGGACGCATTCAGTACGGTTTTTACGCCGGGAGGTTCTGCGGGGGACCACGTGAAGGGCAAGGAGTGGTACCAGGCCGACGAGGTCGCCCGCGAGTACGAGGACAAGCGGTTCTCGCGCGGCGGCCGGCTGATCGACCGCCGGGAGAAGCGGGCGGTCCTGGACGCGATCGGGCCGGTCGGCGAGCAGGAGGTGCTCGAGATCGCCTGTGGCACGGGTCGGTTCACGGTGATGCTGGCCGAGCGGGGGGCCGACATCGTGGGGCTCGACATCTCGTCGGCCATGCTCTCGCAGGGGCGGGCGAAGGCGGCCCAGGCGGGCGTCGGGGACCACATCGAGTTCCTCCGTGGCGACGCCGCCCGGTTGCCGTTCCCGGATGACAGCTTCGACGTCGTCTTCGCGATGCGCTTTTTCCACCTCGCGGACACCCCCGCGAAGTTCCTCACCGAGATGGCCCGGGTGGCCCGCGAGCGGGTCTTCTTCGACACGTTCAACGACGCGAGCGCGCGGGTCATGTACAACTGGCTGCTCCCGATGGGGTCGCGGCTCTACTCCCGGGAGGAGGTCGAGCGGCTCATCGACGAGGCCGGCCTCGAACTCGACGGCGACGAGCACGACTTCGTCGTCCCGTACGGCTTCTACCGGCAGACCCCGAACAGCGTGGCCGACGCGGTCCGGAACCTCGACGCCGCCATGGGCCGGACGCCGCTCGGTCGACGGTTCGCTTCCGTCTCGTACTGGAGCGCAACGGTGTCCGGCGCTGACGGGACGGGGACCGAGCGCGGCGGGGCGGACCGACGCCGTGGGGCCGTGGCCGACGGGCACGGCGTCGGCGATGGCAGGCGCGAGCCGGTCGCGGACGCCGAGAGCGAACGGATTTAACCCTGCGTACCGCACCGACCGGTATGGAGCTCTCGGTGGTGGTGCCGACCCTCAACGGCCGCGACAGCCTCGGCGCGACGCTCGACGCGCTAGCCGAGCGCGCCCCCGGGGCCGAGGTGGTCGTCGCCAACGGCCCGTCGACCGACGGGACCACCGGGATGGTGCGCGGTCGGGACGACGTCGACGTGCTGGTCAAGGTCTCCGACCGGACGCTCAACGTGGCGCGCAACGCCGGGATCGAGGCGGCGACGGGCGACGTGGTGGCCCTGGTCGGGCACGACCTGGTCGTGGGCGAGGGGTGGAAGGAGGCGTTGCGGGACGCGCTGGCCGGGGACGCCGCCGTCACGACCGGTCCGGCGAGGAGCCGGGTGAGCGGCGGCGCCACCGCCGAGGAGCCCGAGCGGCGACGGATCGCCGGCCGGTCGGTGACGTACTTCGAGGGGGGGAACGTCGCCTTCGAGCGGGCGGCGCTCGACGCCCTCGATGGGTTCGACGAGTACCTGGAGACGGGCGGCGCGCGCGACACCGCCCACCGGCTGGCGGCGCTCGACTACCCCGTCGCTTGGCGGTCCGGGATGAGCGCCCGCCGGGAGTACGGGACCGACGGCGGGCGGACGGCGGCGGAGTGGGGCCGGAAGTACCGTTCGCTCGCGTACCGACTGGTCAAGAACTACGGGGTGCGGCCGACGGTCGTGCGGCGGATCCTGAGTCACGCCGGGAGCGAGGCGGTGGCCAACGCCCGCGAAGTGGTCCGGGGCGACTCGGTGCCGACGGCGTGGCTCGGGAGCGGGCGGCGGGTCGTCGGGGGCATCGCCACGGGCGTCTCCGACGGTCTCGTTTCCCGGGCGCGCGACCGGACGCCGCGGCGCAACCCCCACGGCATCTCCGACCGGCACGACCGGGCGGTCGCGCGCTACGACTGGCGCTGAACGTCGAGGGCGGGCAGGACCCGGGCCGGGTTGTGCGAGAACGCCCGCCGCATCGCGTCGGCGGGCACGTCGAGGGTCAGCAGCTCCATCACGCTGACGTTCGGGTGCGTGATCGGGGCGCCGCTGCCGAAGACGATGCGGTCCGGGTGCTCGCGCAACCCCCGCTCCAGCAGGCCGCGGTACCTGACGTAGCCCGTTTCGAGGTAGCACTCCTCGTAGTCGTCGAGGAGGTCGAGCGCGTCGCCCATCAGGTCGCGGTCGAGGGGGTGGCCGCCGAACCCGAGCAGGACCGTCCGGATCCCCCGGTCGAGGACCGCCCCCGCGGCGGCCGACGGCGGGAACCCCCGGCCGGCCCTGACGAGCGCCGGCATCTCCGCGTCCGCGATCGCGTCGAGGGTCCCCTCGTCGGGCAGGCCGTCGCGGGCGGGGTCGAGCAGGAAGGCGTGAAAGCGGTCGTCGTAGCCGAACTGCTCGACGTCCTCGGGCGAGGCGTGGTGGTCCGCCCGACTGGCCGCGACGTTCCGCAGGCGGGCGGTCGTCGACGCGCCGGGGTCCCGGGGCCCGTCGAGGCGGGCGACCGCGAGGAACGGCCGGTCGACCGACATCCGCGCCACGGCGTTGCTGTCCCGGAGGTAGCCCTCCGCGCTCCCGTCGACCGCACGGGGAGTCGGGGCCACGACGGCACGGACGATGCCGGCCTGGTGGAGTTCGCGCTCCAGGTCCTCCGGTCCGCCGCGCTCGGCCCGCGCCGCCGTCGGCGACAGGCGGGCGTTACAGTCGAGCGCGCGGAACTCGTGCTCCAGTTCGAGCATCCGTCGACCGCCCCGACGGCGGCCCGATAGGTAAGCCTGCCCCCGTGACCCCCCCGCGGACTCGCCCGCCCGCGGACCCGTCGCCGGTCAGAACCGGAGGACGACCGGGTCGCCGGCGGCTAAGTCGAAGGCCTCGTGGCCGCGCCCGCGGTTGACGTCGCACTCCACGTTGCCGTGGCTGCCGACGGTGACCAGGCGCTCGCCCGGGTCGACGGCGTCGAAGGTGTCGACGACCGGGGCCGGGATCCCGTTGACGCGCACCCGGTCCCGCCCCGCGAGCACGTCGCCGGGCAGGTTCGTGATGGCGTTGCCGAAGCCGTCGACCGCGAGAACCTCGCCGCGGGCCTCGGCGTCGCCCACGGCCGGGTCGGGAAGCCGGAGGTCCACCGGGTCGTCGGTGGGCGCCAGGCGGTCGAGCGTATGGAGGGCGTCGACGCCCGCCCCGTGGACCTCGGCCGCGAGCGGGGCGAAGACGTCGCGGCCGTGGAACGTCGACGAGGCCGGGTCGCCGGGGTCGGCGACGAACGACTCGGGCTCGCCTCCCGCGCCGTCGGCCAGGCGGCGGGCCGCGGGGAGCAGGAGGCCGTTGTCGGGACCGACGAGGGCGTGGTCGCCGGCCCGGACGACGAGGGCGTCGCGCCCGGTGCCCACGCCGGGGTCGACGACCGCGAGGTGGACCGCAGGGGGGAACTCGGGAAGGACGAAGCGGAGCCAGAAGGCCCCGGCCCGGACGTCCTGCCGCGGGAGGTCGTGGGCGACGTCGACCATGCGGGCGTCGGACCGGCGGGCGATGACGCCCCGCATCGCCGCGGGATAGGGCGAGCCGAAGTCGGAGGCGAGCGTGATCATTCCCCGTTCGCGTCGGTCGCGCTGACCCGGCGGATGCGCTGGAGGCCGCCCACTTCCTCGATGACCTCCACGACGGGGTCGGGGACGTGTCGGCGCCAGCCGCCCCCCTCGACCATCTGCTCGCGGATCTCCGCCCCCTCGAGGACCTCGCGCCGGAACATGGGTGACTGGCGGACCTCGACTCCGGCCTCCTCGAACAGGCGGACCACGAGCGGGTTGTTCGAGTAGGCCACGTCGAACGCGGGGGACATGCTGCGCACGTGGCTCACCCAGACCGAGTGCCGTTCGAGGTCCTCGATGGGGACCGCGTAGGTGGGGAGGTCGAACTCCCGGACCGACTTCTTGACCATCATGATGCGCTCGCCGGCGGTGAACGGGTTGCGCGCCGTGTGCGAGTCGCCAGCGCTCCCGATGCCGAGGACGAGTTCGTCCACCTCGTCGGCGATCTCGCTCACCATGTGATGGTGACCGTCGTGATAGGGCTGGAACCGCCCGATGTAGAACCCCCGCATGCGTCGCGAGTTTGCCCCGGAGGGTTTATAAACTCGGCGGGTCCCCCGGATCGGGAAGATCGCGCCGTAGAGGGCCTGAATTGCGAGTTTATCGGATTGTCGACGTTGATACCACGGGGAGAAAGTATATCAGGCAACGGTCCTTCGGTTGTAGTACTGGATTAGCTCAATGAGTAACGACACGGAACCCGACGACGACCCCGAGGGCGGGACCGGCGGGACGGTGCCCGGCGACCCGATCAGTCCGGACGGGGACGAGGAGGAACGGACGCCGGGACCGGAGCGCGACCCTAGTGGGGGCGACGAGCGCCAGCACGGCCACGAGGTCGAGGTCGGCGAGGACCAGGGCTCCATCGAGGACCTGGGGAGCAGCGTCGAGGTCGAGGCCGAGGTCGACGAGGAGATCGCCGAGGACGACCTGCTCGGCGGCCTCCTCATCGACTCGACGGCCGACATCCAGGTTCCCGACCGGCTGGTCGACCAGGTCATCGGCCAGGAACACGCCCGTGACGTGGTGATGAAGGCGGCCAAGCAGCGCCGCCACGTCATGATGATTGGGTCGCCCGGGACGGGCAAGTCGATGCTCGCCAAGGCGATGTCCGAACTCCTCCCGAAGGAGGAGCTCCAGGACGTCCTCGTCTACCACAACCCGGACGACGGCAACGAACCGAAGGTGCGCACCGTGCCGGCGGGCAAGGGCGAGCAGATCGTCGAGGCCCACAAGGAGGAGGCGCGCAAGCGCAACCAGATGCGGTCGTTCCTGATGTGGATCATCATCGCCATCGTGCTCGGCTACTCGCTCATCATCGCCGGGCAGATCCTGCTTGGCATCCTGGCGGCCGGCGTCATCTACCTCGCCTTCCGCTACGGCTCGCGGGGCAGCGACTCGATGATTCCGAACCTCATCGTCAACAACGCCGACACCAAGACGGCGCCGTTCGAGGACGCCACGGGCGCCCACGCCGGCGCGCTGCTGGGCGACGTCCGGCACGACCCGTTCCAGTCCGGCGGCATGGAGACGCCGTCCCACGACCGGGTCGAGCCCGGGGCCATCCACAAGGCCAACAAGGGCGTGCTGTTCGTCGACGAGATCAACACGCTCGACATCCGCTCCCAGCAGCACCTGATGACGGCCATCCAGGAGGGCGAGTTCGGCATCACGGGCCAGTCCGAGCGCTCCTCGGGCGCGATGGTCCAGA
>JBDGSZ010000112.1:0-13435 GCA_042217265.1 Haloferacaceae archaeon | reverse complement strand
CGCCGGGGGGTCCACTACGGCGACGCGATCAACTTCGCCGACGGGAGCCGGCGGGAGGTGCCGGCCGACGGCAGACAGACGCCCGCCCTGGTCGCCGACACGCTTGACGGGGACGGCGAGGAGGGAGGCGGGTCGGCGCTCGTGTTCGTCAACTCCCGTCGAAACGCCGAGTCCGCGGCCGAGCGCCTGGCCGACGTGACGGGCGAGCGGCTGACCGACGACGAGCGCGCGGCGCTGCGGGAGGTGGCGAGCGAGGTGCGCGACGTCTCCGACGCCGAGACGAGCGACGACCTGGCCGACGTCGTGGCGCGGGGGGCGGCCTTCCACCACGCCGGCCTGGCGGCCGAGCACCGCGCCCTCGTCGAGGACGCCTTTCGGGACCGGCTGGTGAAGTGCGTCTGCGCGACACCGACCCTCGCCGCCGGCGTCAACACCCCGAGCCGGCGGGTCATCGTCCGGGACTGGCGGCGCTACGACGGGGACTACGGCGGCATGAAGCCCCTCGACGCCCTCGAGGTCCACCAGATGATGGGCCGGGCGGGTCGCCCCGGACTCGACCCCTACGGCGAGGCGGTCCTGACGGCGAAGACCCACGACGAGATGGACGAGCTGTTCGAGCGGTACGTGTGGGCCGACTCCGAGCCGATCCGGTCGAAGCTGGCGGCGGAGCCGGCGCTCCGGACCCACGTCCTCGCCACCGTCGCCTCCGGGTTCGCCCGGTCGCGCGGCGACCTCCTGCGGTTTCTCGACCGGACGCTCTACGCCGCACAGAGCGAGGGGCGCGGCGATCTCGAACGGGTGACCGACGACGTGCTGGAGTACCTCGATCGGAACGGCTTCCTCGACCGCGAGGACGGACTGGCGGCCACGGGCCTCGGGCGAACGGTCTCGCGGCTCTACCTCGACCCGATGAGCGCCGCCGAGATGCTCGACGGCCTGCGGGCGGCCGAGGGCGAGGGCGAGGACGCGGTGAAGCCGCTCGGCCTCTACCACCTCGTCGCCCGCACGCCGGACATGTACGAACTGTACCTCAAGTCGGGGGAACGGGAGACCTACACGGAACTCTGTTACGAGCGGGAAGGCGAGTTGCTCGGGGCGACGCCCTCGGAGTTCGAGGACGTGCGCTTCGAGGAGTGGCTCGCGGCGCTGAAGACCGCGAAGCTGCTGGAGGACTGGGCCGACGAGGTCGACGAGGACCGAATTGCCGAGCGGTACGGCGTCGGCCCCGGCGACATCAGGGGCAAGGTCGAGACGGCGGAGTGGCTGCTCTCGGCCGCCGAGCGCCTGGCGACGGAGGTCGGCGTCGACGCCGTGCCCGTCCGCGAGGCGCGAAAGCGGGTGGAGCACGGCGTCCGCGGGGAACTGCTCGACCTCGTCTCCGTCCGCGGCGTGGGTCGCAAGCGGGCCAGGCGGCTGTTCGAGGCCGGGATCGGGAGCCGCGCGGACCTGCGCGAGGCCGACAAGGCGACGGTCCTCGGGGCGGTCCGCGGGCGGAAGGGGACCGCCGAGCGGATCCTGGAGAACGCCGGGCGGCGCGACCCGTCGATGGAGGGGGTCGAGGCGGACGGCTCCGGCGACGGGGACGCGGCCGACGACGACAACGACGGCAACGTCGGCCGCGACCGGCGCGAACCGGAGGCCGGGGCCGCGACCGGCGACCAGTCGAGCCTGGGTGACTTCGGATGAGGCTCGTCGAGTGTGTCGTCGACGCCGACGACGTGGACGGGTTCGTCGAGGACCTCGCGGCGGTCGGCGACGGATACGGCGCCACGGTCCAGGCGTTCGACGCGCGCTACGTCGTCGACCGGGCGCACGTAAAGCGGGCGGTCGAGTTCGCCGACCGGGCCCGGGAGCGCGGCGAAGGGATCGCGCGCGATCGGAGCGTCGAGATACTGCTGTACGCGGCCGGACGCCGACAGATCGACCGGGCGCTCCGCATGGGCGTCGGCGACGGCCGGACGCCCGCGGTCGTCCTCGTCGACGGCGGGGACGAGCGGGCCGCCGCCGACGCGGTCCGGGACCTCGACGCCGTGCGACCGGCGGAGACCATAGGCGACTACGATGCCGACCGGGTACAGGACTTCTTCGAGGTGAGCGACGCGGAACTCGCGGCCGCCGACGGCGACCTCGCGGCGCTGGTCCGCGAGCGGGTCGCGCTGCTCGTCGTCGAGCGGTAGTCCGCCCGCAGGATGTCGTCAGGTACCGCTTTGAGACGTCCGAAACCGCCGAAAGACGCTGGGTGCCACTCGCTACCCGACCCGCTCCACGAGCCGCCGGACCCGCGCCTCCTCGACCGGCGCCCCGGTCTCGCCGTCGCGCTCGAAGGCCGTCCCGACGACGAGGCCGTCCGCGAGGTCGAGCAAGCCGGGCGCGGTCTCCGGCGTGACGCCGCTCCCGACGAGGACGGGAACTTCCAGGCCGCGGTCGTCCCGGGCGTCGACGACCCGGCGGAGGCGGTCGGTGTCGACCGCCGCGCCGCTCTCCGGGCCGGTGACGAGGACGGCGTCGGCGAACCCCCGCTCGACGACCTCCGCGAGCGCCGGCGCCGGGTCGCGTTCGGGGCCGAGGGGCGTGGCGTGCTTGACCGAGAGGTCGGCGAAGACCCGCACGTCGGGGTCGAGACGGTCCCGGAGCCGGAGGGTGCGGTGCGCGCGGCCCTCGAGCACCCCCTGATCGGTCACCCGGGCGCCGGCGTGGACGTTCGCGCGGACGAACGCGGCGCCGGCGGCGGCCGCGACCGCGACGGCCGCGGGGGCGTCGTTGCGGAGGACGTTCACCCCGACCGGGACGTCGACGGCCTCGACGACCGTCCGGGTCGCGTCGGTGAGCGACGCGACGACGTGCTTCGGGACGTCGTCGGGGTGGAAGGGAGCGTCACCGAAGTTCTCGACCAGCACCCCGTCGACGCCGCCGCCGGCGAGCGCGCGGGCGTCCCGCCGGGCGCGCTCCCGGACGGCGTCGCGGTCGCCGTCGGACCGCGGCGATCCGGGAAGCGGGGGCAGGTGGACCATCCCGACGACCGGGTCGGCGGCGTCGAAGGGAGGGACGGCGGCGTCCATGCGCCCCGGGACGCCCCGCGGGGGGAAATCCCTTGTCCGCCGGCGGCGTGCCGTGACCGTCAGAGCTAACAACGGGGGCGCGGAGTTCGCGGTGGATGCTGCCCTGGAGTCACGCGGCCGTCGGCTACCTCGCGTACCGCCTGCTCCTGGCGGCGCGGGAGCGGGGGCCGCCCGCGCCCGCGGCGGCGGTCGCCGTCGCCGTCGGAACCCAGGCCCCGGACCTCGTCGACAAGCCGCTGGCCTGGGGGCTGGGGGTCCTGCCGACGGGCCGGTCGCTCGGCCACTCGCTGCTCGTCGCGGCCGTCGTCGTCGCGGCGGCGAGCCGGATCCGCGCGGTGCGCGACCGGCCGGCCGTGGCCGGGGGGTTCGCCATCGGCTACCTCTCGCACCCGCTCGCCGACGCCGCCGAGCCGGTCCTCGAGGGGACGCCCGGGGTGGCGTCGTTCCTGCTCTGGCCGGCGCTGCCGCTCCGGTTCGACGACGAGGACTTCTCCATCCTCGAGGTGCTCCTCTCGGTCGAGCCGACGGCCGAGGTGCTCCTCGGGCTGGGGCTGACTGTCGTCGCCGCCGCCATCTGGGTACGCGACGGCGCGCCCGGGACGGAACTGCTCGTCCGCGCGGTCCGGGCGGGCGGGCGGGAGCGAGCGGAGCGGTGAGGCCGCCGGGCCGTTACCGACGCCCGATGACGTTCGTGCTCCCGCACTCCGGGCACTGCGTGAGCGTCCCGACCGGCGGGTGCTCGACCCGATCCCACGTGCCGCCGCGGGGTGCCTCGTGGCCGCAGTTCACGCACCGCAGGGGCGCGTCGCTCGCGGACATGCGCCGGGCTTGTACGCGAGCGGTCAAACCCGTTTCGGGCGGACCCGAACGGCTATTCGGCGGCCCCGAGAAGGGCGGCCATGCGCGTTGCCGCGTTCACCGAACTGACCGGACCGGACGGCGTCGCGGTCGTCGAGCGCGACGACCCCGAACCGGCGGCTGGCGAGGCCGTCGTCGACGTCGAGGCGTGTTCGATCAACCGCCACGACCTCTGGATCCTGGAGGGCGACTCCGCGATGGTCGACGCCGCCGACCTGCCGTTCGTCTCCGGCCTCGACGTCGCCGGGACGGTGGCGGCCGTCGGCCCGGACGTCGACGGCGTCTCGGCGGGCGACCGGGTCGTGCTCTGTCCCAACGAGACCTGCGGGACCTGCCGGCACTGCCGCGAGGGACCGGAGAACCTGTGTGCGTCGTTCTCGCTCTACCACGGCGGGCTCGCCGAGCGGGCGCTGGTCGACGCCGACCGGCTGGTCGCGCTCCCCGAGGGGGTCGACGCCCCCCGGGCCGCCGCGCTCCCGACCGCGTACGTGACCGCGTGGCACATGCTCCGCCGGGCCGACGTGTCCGCCGGCGACCTCGTGTTGGTGCCGGGAGCGACCGGCGGCGTCGGGGTGGCGGCGATACAGCTCCTCGACGCCCTCGGCGCGACGTCGATCGGCACGTCGGCGTCGGCGTCGAAGCTCTCGCGCCTGGCCGACCTCGGCGCCGACCACCTCGTCGAGGCGGCCGACCCGGACGCCGTCGCGGCCGGGGTCGCGGGGATCGGCGAGCCGGCCGCGGTCCTGAACCACCTCAGCGGCGCCTACACGCGCATCGGGCTCGACCTCCTCGAGCGCGGCGGCCGGATGGTCGTCTGCGGGCGGACCGCGGGCGGGGTCTCCGAGTTCGACGTCCCCGACCTGTTTCTCGGCCACAAGCGCGTGATCGGGAGCACGATGGGGACCCAGGGGGACCTGGAACGGCTCGTCGGGCTGGTTGCGGACGGGACGCTCGACCCGGCGGTCGACCGGGAGTACCCGCTCGACCGGACGGGCGCGGCCTTCGCCACCATGCGCGACCGCGAGGCGGTCGGGAAGCTCGTCGTGCGACCCTGAACGCCTCCGTGGACCGCGCGGCGCGACCGTGCGAGACGGTACCGCGCGTCGCCCACGACTTATCTACCCGGCGGCCGTACGGACGGTATGAGCGAGGAGACAGGGCGGCGGAACCTCCGCATGCCCGACGACGACGAGCTGTTCGCGGTCGTAACCGAACACAACGGCGGGAACCACGTCCGCGTGCAGTGCGAGGACGGCGAGAACCGGATGGGCCGCATCCCCGGCCGGATGAAGTACCGGACCTGGATCAACGAGGGCGACGTCGTCCTCGTCGAGCCGTGGGACTGGCAGGACGAGAAGGCCAACATCGAGTGGCGCTACAGCGGCCAAGACGCCGACCAGCTCCGGGCCGAGGGGCACATCGACTGACGCGGCGGGGGTTCTCGCGTCCGTAGCCACGGCCGACAGCGGCGGGTTCGGCCCCCGGGCGGCGTCCGGCGGGGAGCGACGCGACGCCCGACACCTATGTACCCCCCGCCACATCCGGGGGCATGGCACTCACGCTTGCGGCGGCGGGCGACGCGCTCGCGACCCGGCGGCTGGGCACCGACGAGCGGGCGCGAGCGACCTACGACCGCGTGCGGGCGGCCGACGTCGGCGTCGTCAACCTGGAGATGCTGCTCCACGACTACGAGGGCCACCCGGCGGCCGAGAGCGTCGCACACTTCAGCGGCACGTACCTCCGCGGGCCGCCGTGGGTCGCGGACGAACTGGCCGACGCGGGCTTCGACCTCTTCGCGGCGGCGAGCAACCACACCGGCGACTACTCACACGGGGGGATGCGGGCGACGATGCGGGCGCTGGAGGAGCGCGACCTCGCGTACGCCGGCCTGGGGCGGTCGCTCGCGGCCGCCCGGGAGCCCGCGTTCGTCGACACCCCCGAGGGCCGGGTCGCGCTCGTCGCCGCCGTCTCGACGGTCACGCCGGGCACGGAGGCGGGCCCCCGCGAGGGCGCGGTTCCGGGACGCCCCGGCGTCTGCCCCCTCCGCCTGGAGCGGCGCCACGTCGTGCCGCCCGAGGACATCGAGCGCCTGCGGACGGTAAGCGAGCGGCTCGGACTGGAGGACGTCAAGCGCCAGCGCGAGGAGGTGGGTCTGCCGGCCGAGATGGACGACGGTGACGGGGAGGCGTTCGGGTTCCTCGACGTCGCGCGGGGGCACGGCGAGACGCTCGACTTCGTCGCGGGTGACGACCACGGCGTGAAACAGGTGCCCCGGTCGGAGGACCGGACCGCGCTCCTGGAGTCGGTCGCGGAGGCCGACCGCCAGGCCGACCACGTCGTGGTGAGCCTCCACGCCCACGAGGGCGAGAACGGGGCGTACAACGACGGCACCGTGGCGCCGTTCGTGGAGTCGGTCGCGCGGGACTGCGTCGACGCCGGGGCCGACGCGTTCGTCGGGCACGGCCCGCACACGGTCCGTGGCATCGAACTGTACGACGGCGCGCCGCTCCTGTACAGCCTCGGGGACTTCATCACGCAGTACGACGCCGTCACGCGCCAGCCGCCGGCGTCCTACGACCGCCACGGCATCCCGGCGGGCGAGCGTCGGCCCTCGGTCGTCGCCGAACGGATCCTCGACAAGCGGGAGTACTTCGAGAGCGTGCTCGCGGTCTGTGAGCTCGGCGGCGACGGCGCCGAGGTGGCGCTGTACCCCGTCGAGGAGGGGTTCGACGACGACCCGCCCATCCACGGCGAGCCGCGTGCCGTCGGGGGCGAGACGGCCGAGCGCGTCCTCGAACGGGTGGCCGAGCGGTCCGAGCCCTACGGGACCGAGATCGAGGTCGAGGACGGGGTCGGCTACGTCCGGGACGGGAGCGGGGGGTGAGGGCGCGACGGCCGTCGGCCTACGCCGACCCGAGCGCGGCCACCAGCCCCGCGGGGTCGTCGACGGCGAGGTCCGGACGGAGCTCCCACCCGCCGAAGGGGTTGTCGTGACGGGTCAGGAACGCGCCCCGGGCGCCGACGGCGCGGGCGCCCACGAGGTCGAAGGTGTGGGCGGTCACGAAGCAGACCTGGTGGGGCGCGACGTCGAACCGGTCGAACGTGAGCCGGTAGGGGTCGGGGTGGGGCTTGTAGGCCCCCGCCTCGGCGACGGAGACGACGCCGTCGAGGTCGGCCGCGAACCCGTCGCGCACGGCCGCGAGCATGTCCGGGTCGCCGTTCGAGAGGCCGACGAGCGCGTAGTCGTCCGCGAGCGCCGCCAGCGCGTCGTCGGCGTCGGGGTACGGGTCGAGCGCCTTCCACTCCCGGATCACCGCACGGACCGCCTCGTCGGGGACGTCGAGGCCCATCCCGTCGAGGCGGTAGGCGAGCGCCCGCCGGGAGATCTCCTTGAACGGCGTGTGCGGCGTCGGCATGAGCGAGTCGATGAGCGAGTCGCGGAAGTGCATCGCGAGGTAGCGCCGGAGGAGGACGCCGGCGTCGGCGTCGCTCCCGTGGCGCTCCAGCAGGTCGGCGAGCGCGGGCACCAGGACGGACTCCCGGTCGAGGACGGTGTCGTAGAGGTCGAACGCGAGCAGTTCGACCTCCTCGCGGAGCGTCTCGGTCGCGACCGGCGTCGTCTCGACTGACATGCCGGGGGGTCGGCGGGGGGCCACCTATTCCTGGCGCTACGGGTCGACGGCCTGGGGCCGACGGACCGCACCCCGCGGGCGCCGAACGCTTATCCGCCCCTCGGGTCACCCCCGAGGCATGCCGGAGACCGACCTGACCATCGAGGGCGAGAGCGCGGCGGTGACGGCGGCGGGCCGCGGCATCGGGCGGGAGATCGCGGCGGCGCTCGTCGACGCGGGCGTCGACGTGGCGGTGAACGACGTCGACGCCGACGCCGCCAGCGAGGCGGCGGCGGGGATGGACGGTCCGGGCCGGGCCGTCGCGGCCCCGGGCGACGTCGGCGATCCCGGGGACGCGGCCGGCGTCGTGGAGACGGCCGTCGAGGCGTTCGGGGGGCTGGACATCCTCGTCAACAACGTCGGCGTCGCCGGGCCACGGCGCCCCTGCGAGGGGATCGAGGGCGACGAGTTCATGGAGACGCTGCGGGTGAACCTCGGAGGGGTGTTCAACCCCACGCGGGCCGCCATCCCGCACCTCCGGGAGAGCGACGCCGGGCGGGTGGTGAACGTCTCCTCGAAGAGCGCCAAACTCCCGCGCACGAACCGGACGCCCTACGCCGCCTCGAAGATGGGGATCATCGGCTTCACGCGGGCCCTGGCGCTCGAACTCGCCGAGGACGGCATCACGGCCAACACCGTCTGTCCGGGGACGGTCGAGGGCGACCGCCTCGACCGCGTGATGGAGACCCGCGCGGAGAACACCGGGCGCCCGGTCGCGGAGGTGCGCGAGGGGATGCGGCGGGGGTCGCCGATGAACGAGTTCACGCGCCCCGAGGACGTCGCCGACATGGTGCTGGTGCTGTGTTCGACCCGGGCCGAGCGCGTCGTCGGCCAGGACCTCAACGTCTCGTCGGGTCGCATCATGTTCTGAACCGGTCGACCCGTCGGCGGCGACGACCGCACGACCGCCGTCGGACGCGGGGCGTCGGAGCCCGAAAGCACTTACCGGACGCCGCCGTCGGACCGATCGCATTTTCCCCGGTGTGGCGGGGACGGCCCGCCTCCCGTCGCGGCCGCGAGCGACGCCGACGCGGAACGGGTCGTCCCGAACGGCTATGTGCGTCCGGGCGGGGAACACGCGGCATGGACGACGTCGCGGACGCGTCGGCGGCGAGCCTGGCGAGGCGGATCCGCGAGGGGGAGCTCTCGCCGGTGACGGTCGTCGAGTCGACGCTCGACCGGATCGCCGCGCGGAACGACCGGACGAACGCCTTCGTGACCGTCGACGAGGAGGGCGCCCTTGCGGCCGCGCGCGAGGCCGAGCGGGCGCTGGCGTCGGGCGAGCCGCCCGGACCGCTCCGTGGCGTCCCCGTCGCCATCAAGGACCTCACGGACGTGGCCGGGCTGCCGACCACGCGCGGGTCGCTGCTGTTCGCCGACCACGTGCCGGACGGGAGCGATCCGGTCGTCGAGCGCCTGACTGACGCCGGCGCCGTCGTCGTCGGCAAGACGAACACCCCCGAGTTCGGGATCGGCGTGACGACCGACAACCGGATCGCCGGGCCGACGGGGACGCCGTTCGACCCCGACAGGGTCGCGGGCGGGTCGTCGGGGGGGTCCGGGGCGGCGCTGGGCGACCGGCTGGTCCCCCTCGCGCACGGCACCGACGCCGGGGGGTCCATACGCGTGCCCGCGGCGTTCTGTGGGGTCTTCGGCCACAAGCCCACCTACGGGCTGGTCCCCTACGTGTCCCGGCCGGACGCCTTCGGGACCCACACCCCCTTCGTTCACCACGGGCCGATGGCCCGGACCGTCGAGGACGCCGCGCTGGCGCTCGACGTGATGGCCGGACCGCACCCGCGGGATCCGTTCTCGGTTCCGGGGAGCGGCGACTACCTCGCCGCGGTCGACCGTCCGGTCGATGAGTTGCGGGTCGCGTACAGCCCCGGTCTCGGGACCTACCCCGTCGCGCCCGCGGTCCGGGACGTGCTCGACGATGCCGTCAGGGAGTTGGAGCGGGCGGGCGCGGCCGTCGAGGCAGTCGACCTGGACCTCGGCCACGACCGCCACGCCGTCCTCGACGCCTTCTACACCTTCGCTCGCGTCGCGTGGGGGGCGCTGTTCGACCGGCTGGAGCGGCAAGGGCTGGACCCCCGTGGCGACGACCGGGACCGCCTCCGGCCGTACGTGCGGGAGATGGTGCTCGACGCGGAGCGCCCGGGGACCCGCGAACTGAAGCGGGCCGACGCCGTCCGGACGGACGTCTACGACGGCCTCGTCAATTGCTTCGGGTCGTACGACCTGCTCGTCTCGGCGACGACGGCGACCCCGCCCTTCCCCCACGACGAGGAGCCGACGACGGTGGACGGCGAGCGCGTCGAGCGCTACCGCGGGTGGGTCCTCACCCAGCCGTACAACCTCACCGGCCAGCCCGCGGCGTCGGTGCCGGCGGGGACGACCGACGACGGCCTGCCGGTGGGGATGCAGGTCGCCGGCCCGCGGTTCGCCGACGACGACGTCCTCGCGGCGTGTGCCGCGCTGGAGCGGCGGCGGCCGTGGCGCGACGCGTACCCGTCGTAGGGCGCGGCCGGACGTCGGCGAGCGGAGGGTCCGGGCCCCCATCGTCACCGCCCGGCGTCGAGTTCCCGGAGGTGATGGAGGAAGGAGTCGCGGTCGACGTCGACGTCCGCGTAGGTCAGCGTCTCGTCGCGGGCGACCGGGCGCGTCACCTCGGCGCCGTCGAGGAGTTCGAGCGGGACGGCGTCGTCGGTCGCCCCGGCGCGCTCGACCAGGCCGTAGACCCGCTCGCCGCCGCCGCCCGCGATCCCCTCCCCGGGATCGAGGTCGCGCTTGGCCGCCGCGACCACCTCCGCGACCCGCTCGCGGGCGGTGCCGGTCGGTTCCCCGCGGACGGCCGCGACGGCGACGCTGACCGCCGTCTCGACGCCCGGCAGGTGGTGCGGACGGTAGAAGAGGGCGTACTCGCCGTCGGCGCTCGTCACGACGCCGTCGCCGCCGCCGATGCCGCCGTGGAGGTGCCGCCGGACCCGCTCGTTGGGCGCGCGGACGACGACGAACACGCCGAACGGGAAGCCGGTGTCGGTGGTCGAGCCGTCTGGGTGGACGGTGCTGACGGCGTCGACGACGCCGGCCCCGTCGAGGACGCCGGCCCCGTCGGGGCGGAGGACGTCGGGGATCTCGGCGATCTCGGCGGTCGGGACGTGCATCCCGCGGGCGTCGGGCGGGAGACCGGTCGCGTTGGCGAGGGCACACGACTCGACGGCCATCTTGGTGCCGTCCATGAAGGAGTTGTAGAGGCGGGGATTGGGGTCGTGTTCCGCGACGTACTCGGGCGAGAAGCCGAAGCGTTCGAGCGCGTCGTCGGGGGTGCCGTAGCGGTGGGGTTCGCGGAACGGGCGGCCCTGGCCGGCGGCGACCACCTCGAAGCCCGCCAGCCGGGCCCACTCGACGAGTTCGACGGTGAGCGCCGGCTGGTCCCCGTATGCGTGGGCGTAGGCGACGCCGGCCGACGCGGCCAGCCGGCCGAGCGCGGGGCCGACGACCGTGTCGGCCTCGACGGTCGCCATCACCACGTGGGTCCCGTCGAGGATGGCCTCGTAGGCGTGGCGGGCGCCGGCCTCGGGAACCCCCGTCGCCTCCAGCACGACGTCGACGTCGCTCCGTATCAGGGCCGTCGCGTCGGGCGTGACCACCGGGCGGCCGTCCGCGACGGCCTCGCGGACGGCGTCGGGATCGTCCGTCCGCTCCGGGTCGCCGGCGCCCGACCCGCGGAGGGTCCGGGCGGCCTTCCCGACGTCGAGGTCGGCGACGCCGGCGACCCGCAGGCCGTCGACGCCCGCCGCCTGGTCGGCCAGGTTCCGCCCGAACGTGCCGGCGCCGACGACGCCGACGCGGACGGGGTCGTCGCGCGCCGCGAGCCGCCGCGGGAGGTCGAACATGACCAGGGGTCGGCGGTCGGGCCCATAACTGTTCGGTCAGCCGGTCGGCCCGGGGTTGAGGCCGTACGCGAAGGCCATCAGGGCGGCGGTCCCGCGGTCGACGGCGATCAGTTCGCCGAGGTCCTCGTCGACGACGACGGCCGTCCCCCCGTCCACGAAGGCAGCGGCGCGGTCCGTCGTGGCGTTCGACGGCCGGTCGCCGTCCGCGAGCGCGTCGACGAGGGCGCGGACCGCCGTCTCGAGGCGACGGGTCCGCTCGGCGGCCGAGAGCGTGGCGGCGCCGGCGGAGGGGCCATCCATGTAGTCGGCCGCCTCGGGCGGGACGCCGTCGGGGACGCTCCCGTCGCTCCCGTCGCCCGGTCGATGCTGCAGGTACCGCTCGGCCCGGTCGACGTCCGTGGGGGTGTCGTCGGTCATCGTTCGGCGATCGGGCGTTCCGGTCGGGAGGACATAAATCGCCGGCCCTCGAGGGGGAATGGGAACGCCGGGCGGGCGCGGGGGCGCGGAGCGATGTGGTTTAGGCCCCCCCGTTCGAACCCGGGGACATGAACGGCGTGGACCGGCCCCGTCGGCTCCGTCGGGACGGGATCCGGGGGCTGGTGAGCGAGACCCGACTCGACGCGACCGACCTCGTCGCCCCCGTGTTCGTGGACGCGACCGCGACCGAGCGGGTGCCGATCGACTCGATGCCGGGCCAGGAGCGCGTCCCGGTCGAGCAGGCCGCCGCGCGGGTCGAGGAGCTCCGCGAGGTCGGGGTCGAGGCGGTGATGCTCTTCGGGGTGCCGGAGTCGAAGGACGCGGTCGGGACGCGGGCGTGGGCCGAGGACGGCGTCGTCCAGCGCGCCGCCCGCCGCATCAGCGCCGAGACCGACGCCTACGTCGTCACGGACGTCTGCCTCTGTGAGTACACCTCGCACGGCCACTGCGGCGTGCTGGAACCGGACGCCCGCGAGGACCCGACGCTGACCGTGCGCAACGACGCGACGCTGGACCTCCTGGCGCGGACGGCGGTCTCGCACGTCGAGGCGGGCGCGGACATGGTGGCCCCGTCGAGCATGACCGACGGGATGGTCGGGGCCATCCGCGAGGCGCTCGACGCCGCGGGCCACGAGGGGACGCCGATCATGAGCTACGCCGCGAAGTACGAGAGCGCGTTCTACGGGCCCTTCCGCGACGCCGCCGACGGCGCCCCCGCGTTCGGCGACCGCCGCCACTACCAGATGGACCCGGCGAACGGCCGCGAGGCCCTCCGGGAGGTGGCCCTCGACGTCGAACAGGGCGCCGACGTCCTGATGGTCAAACCCGGCCTGCCGTACCTCGACGTGGTCCGGCGGGTCCGGGACCGGTTCGACCGGCCGGTCGCCGCGTACAACGTCAGCGGGGAGTACGCGATGCTCCACGCCGCCGCGGACCGCGGGTGGCTGGACCTGGAGGAGACCGCCCTCGAATCGCTGCTGTCGATGAAACGCGCCGGCGCCGACCTGATCGTCACCTACTTCGCCGAGGACCTGGCCGACCGCCTGTCGTAGCCGGCGCGCGTGGGGCGCCGCGGGGCGAACGATCATACGGAATCCGACACTACGTGCGTCCAGCCTCGGCGCGCTTCCCCGCAGAAATCCGAACGGATTACGACCTTATACAGCCCTTATCGGATATTAAACCGGACGAGCGTCTACCCAATCGGAGATATATTCCGAAACGTAAACGCGAATCCTTATATGTAGCCCGGATATGAAGTGATACCGTGGTTCGGATGACGAAAGCAACCGAAGTCACTGAAAACACGGACAAACGTGGTATTGTCAGCCGGAGGTGGGCGTCGTGCTGACCCCGACGCTCCAGGTCGACCCCGGAACCATCGTCTCGGGGGTCAACACCGTCTGGGTCCTGACGGTCACCTTCCTGATCTTCTTCATGCACGCCGGCTTCGCCATGCTGGAGGCGGGGC
>JBDGSZ010000099.1:0-13545 GCA_042217265.1 Haloferacaceae archaeon | reverse complement strand
TCGACGAGCCGACCTGTCACTCCTGCCCGGTGGCCTGCAAGAAGGAGGTCGAGGTACAGGTCAACCACAAGGGCGAGGACATGAACGTCCGGATGGAGTCCTTCGAGTACGAGTCGGCGTGGGCGCTCGGGCCCAACTCGATGAACGACGACCGCGACAAGACGGCGGTCATGATCGACCGGTGTAACGACGTGGGCGTCGACTCCATCGAGATGGGCAACATGCTTGCCATGGCGATGGAGATGACCGAGAAGGGCTACCTCGACGAGGGCGAGGGCATCGACTGGGGCGACGCCGACACGATGATCGAGACCATCGAGAAGGTGGGCCGGCGCGAGGGGATCGGCGACCTCCTCGCGGAGGGTGCCGACCGCATCGCCGAGGCCCGCGACGCCGCCGACGCCTCGCTGGCGGTCAAGGGCCAGACCATCCCCGCCTACGACCCGCGTTGCATGAAGGGCATGGGCATCGGCTACGCCACCTCCAACCGCGGGGCCTGTCACCTGCGCGGGTACACGCCAGCCGCCGAGATCCTCGGCATCCCCGAGAAGGTCGACCCCTACGAGTGGGAGGGCAAGGGCGAGCTCTGTGCCACCTTCCAGGACCTCCACGCCATCTCGGACTCCTTCGACATCTGCAAGTTCAACGCCTTCGCCGAGGGCATCGAGGAGTACGTCATGCAGTACAACGGCATGACCGGTCGCGACGTTACCGAGGACGAACTGCTGGAGGCCGGCGAGCGCATCTACAACCTCGAGCGCTACTACAACAACCTCGCCGGGTTCGACGGGGCCGACGACAGCCTGCCGGACCGGTTCGTCGCCGGGAGCGACGACGCCGTCCCGGGCCAGGGCGGCTCGGAGGGCGAGCTCTGCGAGCTCGAACGGATGAAGGAGGAGTACTACGAGCACCGCGACTGGGTCGACGGCGTCGTCACCGACGAGAAGCTGGAGGAACTCGACATCGAGGCCGGCCCGGGGACCGGCGTCACCGGCGGCGAGGGCCACGCCCCCGCCGACGACTGACGGCCGGTAGCCGGCTCGCGGACCGCCGCGTCCCGTGATCCGGGGGTCGCGTGATTTTATCTCCGCAGGGCGCGAGCACGTCCCCGTGACCGGGGGGAGCGATCCGATCGACGTGGAGGAGCTGTACATGCGCGTGCGGTAACTGGAGGAGACGGCCCGCGAGGCCCACGTCCACCTGCGCGACCGGCTCGCGAACCGGGAGGAGCGGATCCGGGCAGGGGAGGAGCGGATCGAGGAGTTGCGCGAGGAGCTACGGTCGGCCCGGGAGGAGCTCAGGCGGTTGGAGCAGGACGTCGTCGTACTCCAAGAGGGCGACGGGAAGCGCTAGGCCACGAACCGCAGCAGCCAGAGCGCCCCCATCCCGACCGCGATGGTCGCGAGGGTGTCGCCGGTGTACCATGCGGCGACCGCCGCGGCCGCGCCGGCGAGCGTCCGGTCGGTCACGAGCGACGCCTCGCCGACCAGCGCGGGGAAGACCAGCGCGGCGAGGACGGCCGGCGGGACGTAGCGCAGCGCGGCCGCCACCCGCGGCGGCACCGTCTCAACCCGACCGAACAGGTAGACGAACGAGTGGCGGATGGCGAAGGTGAGGGCGCCGACGGCGAGGACGACCGCCCAGACCGCGGCGGGGGGGTGGCTCGTCGTCACGCCCGGTCCCCCCCGTCGGCGTCCGTCCGGGCCGCGACGGCCATCCCCGCCGCCACGCCGGCGACGGCGCCGACGAGCAGGCCGAGGTTCAGCGGGAGGTCGCGGCCGAGGACGGCGACGGTCCCGGCGGCGACCGCCGCCAGCGCCTTCGGCCGGTCGTCGGCCGCGGGGACGAGGAGGGCGAGGAAGACGAGCGGAACGGCGAAGGTGAATCCAAGCGACGGGGGGAGTCCACGGCCCAGGACGACCCCGGCGACCGTGCTGGCCTGCCAGACGACCCAGATGGTGAGCGCGAGACCGAGGTAGAAGGGGAGGCGGTCGACGTCCTCGTCCTCGAAGGCGACGAGCGAGATGGCGTACGCCTGGTCGGTGAGCAGGTACGAACAGAGCGGACGCGCCCGCTCGCGGAAGCCACGGAGGTGCGGGGCGATGGATGCCGAGTACATCAGCATCCGGAGGTTGATGACCGCCGCGGTGGCGACGACGATCACGAGCGGCGCGTCGCTCCCGAGCAGGTCGATCATCGCGAGCTGTGCGGCGCCGGCGAAGACGACGAGCGACATGCCGACGGCCTGGAGCGGCGAGAGCCCGGCCTCGACGGCGGCCATGCCCGCGACGAGGCCGAACGGGACGATGCCCGGGACGAGCGGCGCGGCCCGGCGCACGCCCGTCCGGAGGGACGGGTTCGAGAGCGGGGAGGGCGGCGACACGGACCGCTGTCGGCCCCCCGCAGGCTTATCGCTGTCCGTTCGCGCCGACGCCGTCGACCGCCACCCCGCGGCCGACGGTGACGGCCCCGTCGCCGGCGAGCCGGAGGAGCGACCGCTCGCCGAGGTCGAGCGCGCGGAGGTCGGCGACGCGGGGCCCGTCGCCGACGTCGACGGCGGCGGCGCGGGAGAGCGGCCACGCGCCGACCGACCCGAACAGCCGGACCCGCTCGGCGAGGAGGCGCCCGTCGCGGGTCGTGTAGCTCCGCGCCCGGACGCCCGTGGTGATCGTCCGCGGGCGGCGGACCACGAGCGTCACCACCCGCTCGCCGTCGACCCGAACCGTCGCCCGGGTCCGGCGGCCGTGTTCCACGTCGATCTCCGCGACTGACTTCGGGTAGCCCCAGACCTCGACCCCGAGCGCGCGGGCCGGTTCGGTGGTGACCGGGAGCGCGTCGACGTAGCCGCCGAGCCCCCGGCCCGGAGCCGACGACAGCGTGGCCGGGAGGACGACGCCGAACTCGTCGTACGAGTCGAGCCCGGGGACGCCGACGCGGCGGTAATCCACCGCCAGCAGGAGGACGGCCGCCCGTCCGGGGGCGACCCGGACCGGCGACAGGCCCGGCGGGAGCCGGCCGGCCACCGCGCTCCGGGAGGCGGCGAAGGCCGCGCCCGCGACCCGCGCCTCCGCGCGGAGGGGGAGCGTGACCTCGTGGCCGGTCGAGAGCGTGACGGGGCCGTCGTCGGCGGACACGGGAAGGGGGAGCGTCGCCGGGGGCAAAAGCGCTCGGCCCCGCGGGGCGGCGCGCGCCGACCGGGGGCGGCGCCTCGGCCGACGGGTCGACGAGTGGGTATCCCGGCCGCCTCGCCGGCGCCCCAGTCCGCCGGCCCGAGGACCCCGCCGGCGCCTCAGTCCGTCGGCCCGAGGACGACCGCCTCGCGGATGTCGAGCGCGTGGTCGAACTCCGCGCGGCGGCCGGTCCGGCGCCCGATGCGGCGGAGCTGCTCCTCGTGGACGCGCCTGACCGCGTCGGTCTCGCGGTCGTCGAACCCGAGCGCCGCGCCGACCGTCTCCCAGTGCCCCTCGTCGACGAGGTAGACCGTCCGCTCCCCGTCGGCGTGGACCCGCTCGTAGTCGCGCCGGTACCGGTCGCGGCGCTCGCGGAGGTGGGCCGCCGCGCGCTCGACCAGGTCGGGGAGCCGGGTCGGGGCGACGCTCGCCTTGGCGCCGGCGAGCAACAGGACCTGGCCGTCGATGGGGCCGCCGGCCTCGAGGGCGCGGGACCCCTCGTCTGCATCGTCGGTCGTGACGTCCCCGTCCGGCGGGTCCTCGTCGCTCATCCCCCGGCTCGCATCGCCTTCCGCGAGAACCGCTCGATCAACCCGTCGAGCGTCTCGGGGTCGCCCTCGAAGGTCACGGTCACCTCGGTCAGCGAGAGCGAGGGACCGACCTCCTGCCGGGTCGCGGAGAGGCGGGCCTCCCAGCCGTCGCCGACCACCCGGTCGTCCGCGACCCGCTCGCCGCCGAGGTTCTCCAGGTAGCGGACGGCGAGGCGGACCGAGATGCCGCGGTAGGCCCGTTCCCGTCGCTCGCTCATCCGCCCGCCACCGGCGGGAACACCGCGACCGTGTCGCCGTCGGCGAGCGTCGTCGCCGTTCCCTCCATGTGGAGGACCTCGCGCCCGTTCTTGAGCACGTTTATCTGCGGCCTGAGCTCCCCGTCCTCCAGCAGATCCAGCCCCTCGTAGTCCGCCTCCAGGGCCGCCAGCAGGTCGCCGACCGTGGTGCCGTCCGCGACCTCGCGGGTGACGAACTTCGACCCCACGGCCTCCCGGAAGGTGGCGAAGAACTTCAGTTCGATCTCCATGTCCCGTCGTGGGACCGCCGGCATCAAAAAGGACGCGTCACGGCGGCAACGGCTAAGTCGGTCCGGCGGAAAGGGCGGGCGATGAGCGGACGCGTCCTCTGTGTCGATCCGGACCCGGACGAGCGCGCGGCGACCGCCGACGCGCTCCGCACGGCGGGGTTCGCGGTGACGGCCGTGGGGAGCGCCGGGGCGGCCCGCGACGCCCTCGACGGGGACCCGGACTGTATCGTCACCGAGACGTCGCTGCCCGACGGCGACGGGATGGAGGTGGTCGTGGCGGCGCGGGAGCGGGACCCAGACGTCGGCGCGGTCCTGTTCACCGCGGCGGGGTACGCCGAGGTCGACACCGACCGGTACGACGAGGTGGTGGAGGTGGTCCCGAAGGGCGGCCCCGCCGCCCGGGAGACGCTGGCCGCGGTCGTCGAGACGACGGTCGCCGAGCGGAGCCAGACCGACTACCCGCTGCCGGCCGACGAGGCGGGGCGGCTGGAGGCGCTCGCGACCTACGACCTGGACGACGAGGCGACCCTCGCCGCGCTCGACCGGCTGACGGCGCTCGCCGTCGCGCACTTCGGCGTGGAGCGGGCGTCGATCAACGTCATCGGCGAGGACGAACAGCGGCTGCTGGCCTGCCAGGGGCTCGCGCCGCGCTCGGACCCGCGGAGCGAGTCGGTCTGTACCTTCACTATCCTGGAGGAGGGCGCGACCGTCATCGAGGACGTCCGCGAGGATCCCCGGCTCGACGGCGAGGCCGTCGTCGAGACGTTCGACATCGTCGCGTACGCCGGGGCGCGGCTGGTCAACCCCGAGGGGCACGCCCTCGGGACGTTCTGCCTCTACGACGACGAGCCGCGGTCGTTCGGCGCCGACGAGGTGCGCGACCTGGAGCGGTTCGCCGCGGAGGCCGCCGAGCAACTGGAACTCCGGCGGCGGCTGTCCGGGAAGGGCGGCGACGTCCGCATCGAACCCGGGGGGGACGGATGAGCGACCGCTACGCGTTCCCGGACCTGCCGCTCGACCCCGTGCGGCCGGGGCGGACGGTCCTGGTCGAGGGGGGCAACGTCGACGGCGCGACCGAGTTCGTGCTCCGGGCGACCGACCCGGGCGACGACGAGGGCGCGGTCCTCGTCAGCACGAACGCGACGGGCGAGGCGCTCCTGGAGGACCGGGCGGACTACGGCTGCGGGGGCGGCGAGCGGGTCTGCGTGGTCGACTGCGTGAGCCTCCAGCAGGGCCGGAACCCCGACGACGAGCGGGTGAAGGGCGTCTCGACGCCCGCCGACCTCACCGGCGTCGGGATGCGGACGTCGGCGTTCTACCAGCTGCTCCGGGACGAAGGGATCGAGCGGGTCCGGGTCGGGCTCCTCTCGGTGTCGACGCTCCTGATGTACTCGGAGCTCCGCCGGGTCTCGCGGTTCATCCACGTCCTCGCCGGCCGCGTCTCGGCGACCGACGGGGTCGCCTTCCTCGCCGTCGACCCCGGGTCGCACGACGAGCAGGCGGTCAGCACCCTCCAGCAGTTCTGCGACGGCCGTGTCGAGTTCCGGACCGAGGGCGACGAGCGACAGCTCCGGGCCGTCGGCCTCCCCGGCCAGCCCGCGGAGTGGCGGCCGTTCTAGCCGTCGCCGAACCGGATGCCGTCCTCGACGATGCGGGCGTTCCGCTCCCGGTCGATGTGCGGGGCGAGCCAGTCGTGCTCGCCGAGCTGCGCGATGAGGTCCGCCTGGAGGTTGCGCCACGCGATGGCGTAGATCGGCGACTGGCCCCAGGCCCGCAGTTCCGGGACGAACTCGTCGTAGCGCTCCAGGCGGTCCTCCAGGTGCTCGATGGCGTCGACGGCGTGGCTCGCGGCCTCGCTCTCGTCGGCGCTCCCCTCGATGGCCTCGTTGAGTCGCTGCTCCAGCCCCGCGACGGCCCGTTGCATGTCGTGGGCGGCGTCGTCGTCCTCCGGGAGCGAGTCGAGTATCGGCTCGGGCACCCCGAGCGAGACGGCCTCGTCCATGGCCCCGGGTCGGCCCGGAGCGGCAAAAGGACGGCGCCCGGTCAGCGCTCGTCGACGTGCCGGACCTGGACGGCCACGCCCCGGGTGGCGTCGGCCATCTCCGGGCCGCCCATCGCCGCGCGGCCGACGGCGAGCGCCCGGTCGCCCTCGACGATCACCTCGTCGCCCGGCCGGATCCCGTCGTCGGCGTCGAGGACGCCCGGCGCGAGGACGCTCCCGTGCGGGACGAACCCGTCGATCGCGACGCGGCCGACGGGAACCGACCGGTCGAGCGCCCGCCGCGCCCCGCGAAGCGTCAGCGCGAGGGTGCCGTACTGGGGCACGAGCGCCGCGACCTGCTCGCCGTCGCCGTCGCGCGCCTGGAGCTTCGGGTGGCGGCCCGTCACCCGCGGATCGGGCAGGAGCGCCTCGCCCGCGCCCGCGCCGAACTGGTAGTCCGCCACGGCGCGCAGGGTGCGGTGCTGGCGCTCGCGCTTGCGGTACCGCGACTCGCCCGCGAGCGCGTCCCGCAGGGCCGACAGGGACGCCTCGGTCGTCGGGTGGTCCTCGACGGTGTACTCGAACGTCGCGTCGGCGTCGGTCGCGACCCGCTCGCAGATCTCCCGGTAGCCCTCCGGCGGGACGTGGGCGACGACGCGACCGTAGTCGTTGCGCGCGAGGTAGCGCCGGAGGACCTCGGCGACGAACTCCCGCTCGCCGGCGGTCCACCGCCCGGTGACGACGCTGTCGTAGTGCTGTGCCGGGTAGGTGAGTTCGAGCTCCTGGGGGACGACGCCGATGGGCGAGGTCATCGAGACGACGTGGCCCCGGTAGTCGATGGCGTCGCGGAACTGCCGGTGTGACTGGGAGTCGCTGTACGGCTTCCGGGCCGAGCAGGGAACCAGCACCAGCGGGCCGTCGAACTCGGCGCGGTAGCGGGACGTGACCCGGTCGGCGAAGCGGCGGATCTCGACGCGCTGGAGGGTGTCCTCGCTCGCGGCGGTCAGCTCGGCGTCCCGGACCACGGGCGTCCGCCGCTCCAGGTAGGTCCATTCCTGATCGAGTTCGCGGACGGTCGCCGTCAGCCACCCGTCGTGGCGGGCCTGGCCCTCGACGTAGTCCCGCAGGCGGCCGCTGCGGATCCGCGTCCGGACGGTGGCGAGTTCGGCCTCCAGCGCGGCGACGTTGTGCGCGACGGCCGCGTCCCGGTCGAAGTCGGGGAGCGGCGGGTCGCCCGGGTGTCGCCCGGGGAGTTCGGACAGGTCGTCGAGGTCGTAGTCGCCCTCGGTCGTCAGGTAGCGGCCCTGCCGGCCGCGGACGCGGGCGAGCTTCGCGTCGAACAGGTCGACGCCGGCGTACGCGAGGGTCGCGACGTTGCGGGGCGTCGCCACGCCCGGGGCGTACAGCGCCGTGTCGGGCGGTATCGCCCGGCGGACCGCGAGGACCGCCTCGACGAACGCGGCGGCGTGGCCCGCGACCCCGCGGGCCGTCGAGAGGACGTAGGCGTCGACGCCGAGGTCCGCCGCCGTCTCGGGGGTCACGACGGCGGCCGCGGGGTAGTCCACGTCCGGCGGGTCGACCGCGAACGCCTCCTGGACCCGGTCGCGGGTGCCGGCGGGGAACGCGCGGTGGGGGAGGACCGTCAGCGCCCCGGCGTCGCCGTCGGGGACCGCCCGGTCGCGCCGCCAGAGCGACCCGGCGTCGGCGAGGACGTCGTCCACGAGCGCCGGCGTCCGGACCGGGTCGGCGAGGCGCAGCTCCCCGAGCCGCGCCGCGCCGTCGCGGTCGTGGACCTCGAAGTGCTCGGTCATACCCCGCCTCCGACCGCCGCCGGCAAGACGCTTGCCTTGCGCGCCCGCCACCGCTTAGTCGTCGCCGCTCCAAGCGCCGGCGTGACCCGATATCGCGGGCGGTGGGACGAGCCGGGGGTCGCCGACTACCTCGACGACGCCCGCGTGCCGGTCCGGCTCGCCACGCGGACGCCCGGCGGCGGGCTCTGGATGCTCTCGCTGTGGTTCCGCCGCGTCGACGGCGAACTCCGCTGTGCCACCGCGGCCGACGCCGACGTGGTCGAGTACCTCGACGCCGACCCGGAGGTGGCCTTCGAGGTGTCGACGAACGACCCGCCCTACCGCGGCGTCCGCGGGAACGGGACCGCGACGGTCGACCCCGACGAGGGGAAGGAACTGCTCCGGTCGCTCCTGGAGCGGTACCTCGGCGGGACCGACAACCCGACCGGCCGTCGCCTGCTCCGGGACGAGCGCGAGGAGGTGCGGATACGGATCGAGCCGCGGACGGTCTACAGCTGGGACTACTCCGAGCGGATGGCCGGCGACGGTTAGTCCCCGTCCGCCGGGTCGGACGACCCAGCCGAGTCGGACGGCCCCGACGTGTCCGTTCCGTCGGTCCGGTCGTCGCGGGCGTCGGCGCCGCCGGGGGGCGCCCCGAGCGGTTCGACCGTCACGCGGTCGGGGACGATGGCGAGCGCCGCGTCGGGCCAGCCGTCGTGGACGAGCGTGAACTCGGCGTCGGGGGTGCCGTCGACGAGGCGGGCGACGCCGCGGGCGGCCGCCGCCTGCGCGCGGGCGCCGACGCGGTCCGGTACCTCGGCGGTGAAGGGGTAGGTCCGGGAGAGCGCCCGCGGGAACGGGCCGAAGGGCGGCACCACCCGCCAGGCCGCGTCGAACCGGTCGCCGGCGGCGGCGTTCCCCTCGATGAGGAGGACCCGCCCTTCGGGCGAGAGCCGGGGGAGCCGCTCGTGGTGGCGGCGGACCTCGGGCCGGCGGGCGGACTCGCCGGAGAGGTGGAAGAACGTGCCCTTGCTCGCGGGGTCGGAGCGTTCGAGTGCGTCGGCGTGGTCGAGCAGCGCGCGGTAGCCGTCGAGCATCGACGGGTGACCGCGGGCGCGGGCCTCGACGAGTTCGAGCAGGTTTCCGGCGCGGATGGCCTGTCGCACGCGGCGGATCTCCGCGAACGTCACGTGGAGGTTGTGCTCGGCGAGCAGGCGCTCGCGCTCCTCCTCGCCGGTCGCCCGGAGGCCGTCGGGGTCGTGATCGACACAGACGGGGCAGGAACACGGGAGGTGGTGGAGGTCGTCGAGCGCCTCGGTGCCGCGGACGGTCAGGTAGCGGTCGTCGCGAGCGTAGAGGGCGTAGGCGGCCGAGTCGAAGAGGTCACAGCCGACGGCGGCGGCCAGCGCGAAGGTCATCGGGTGGCCGGCGCCGAACAGGTGGACCGGCGCGTCGGCGCCGAGGCCGCGCTTGGCCGCGGCGACGACCTCGACGACGTCGGCGTAGCGGTACTCGTTCAGCAGCGGGACGACCGCGCCGACGGGGAAGACGTCGAGCGACGTGCCGTAGGCGTGGCGCGCGGCCGCCTCGCGCAGGTCGAGGTGGGTCGCGCCCTGGACCGGCGCGCTCACGAGCATGTCGCCGGTGTCGACGGCCTCCGCGTCGGCCAGCGCCGCCTCCGTCCGGTCGAGGTCCTCGCGGGCCCGCTCCCGGCTCGCGTCCGGGGGCGTCGGCACGTCGACGGGGGTGGCGACGTCCGAACCGATCTCGCGCTGGAAGGCGACGATCTCCCGCGTCGTCACGTCGACGTCGCCGTACTCCGCGAGCTGGAAGGAGCCCGAATCGGTCATGATGGCGCCCGGGAAGCCGAGCAGGTCGTGGAGCCCCTCCGAGAGCGCCCGCTCGCGGAGGTCGTCGGTCGTGTCGATGATGTAGGCGTTGGTGATGAGCATCTCGGCGCCGAACTCCGACGCCAGCCGCCGGGGCTCGACGGTCAGGACGTTCGGGTTCACCACCGGGAGGAGCGCCGGCGTCTCGACGGTGACGCCGGCGCGGGGCACGTCGAGCGCCCCGATCCGGCCCGCCGCGTCCCACCGGCGGACCTCGAAGGCGTCGCGCATGGACCCCATTGCCCCAGGGGTGCGGTAAGGGTTCCGGGTCCCTCGCGGACGCGCCGCCCGCCGGGCGACGCGGGACCGGCGACCCGGACCGCGTCTCTGGCGGGTCCGCCGGGCCGGCGCGTCGGCAGTAGCGTCTACCGGGTCGTCAGCTCGTGGTGACAGAGCGCGAGCGCGCTCCGGCCGTCGCGCAGGTCGCCGTCGACCGCCGCCGCGAGGAGGGCGTCGTAGTCGCGGACCCGCACCGCGATGCTCTCGTTGTCGTCGAGGTCGCGCCCGGCTGTGGGCTCGCACTCCCGGGCGACGAAGTGGTGGTGGACCGAGTTCGCGACCCCGTTGGAGGGCTCGACGGTCAGGCGGTGCTCGACGCGGCCCGCCTCGTAGCCGGTCTCCTCGCAGAGCTCCCGCCGGGCGGCCGCCGCGAGGTCGTCGTCGTCGGGTTCGACCGACCCCGCCGGGAGGCCGCGGTTGACCCGCCCGACTGCCTGGCGCCACTCGTCGATGCTCACCACGTCCCCCTCGGGCGTGAACGGGAGCACCACGACCGCCGGCGGTTCGTCGACGTAGTGGTAGTCCGTCTCCGTGCCGTCGGGCAGGCGCACGTCGTCGCGGCGCACCTCGAACCCCGGGCAGGCGTAGTCGATCCCCGTGTCGGTCCGCTCCCAGGCGAGGGGATCGGCGTCGTCGGTTCCGCCGTCACCGCGTCCGTCGGCGTCGTCGATCCCGCCGTCGCCGCGACCGTCCATGTCGTCGGTCCCGCCGTCGCCGTGCCCGTCGGCGTTCATGCCGAAGGGTACGCGGGAGGGCCGATAAGGGCAGGGGTCGCGCGGAACCGGCGAGGGGGAGCGACCGTCGGCGGTCACCCGTTCCGGCGGTTCAGCCAGCCGAGCGCCGCCCCGGACCCGGTGGCGACGACGCCGAGGAGGACCGCGAGGAGGTGCGGTTCGGCGAACCAGCGCGGCACGCGGACGGCCGCGGTGACCAGGCGGAGCGCGGGGGTGAGCACAGGGACGCGTCCGGTCCCGTCGACCGCCTCGTGCGGGGTCGTCGGGGTGGCCGTTCCCCCGCCGGAGCCGCTCCCGCCGGCGTACCGCGGCCCGCCGACGGGTTCGCCGTACGGCAACCGGTCGGCCTCGTAGGGGAGCGCGCGGTAGGTGAACCGCTTCTGCCAGACCACGGCCCCGGACTCGTTGACCTCGACGAGGCGGGCGTTGCGGGTGTCGGTGATCAGGGTGTTGCCGTTCGGGAGGCGGTCGGCGTCGCGCGGCCAGTCGAACCGCGTCCCGCCGGCGCCGGTCAGCACCCACGCCGGCTCCCAGTCGCCGTCCGCCGTCCGGTGGAGTTCGACGACCCGGTGGTTCTCGCTGTCGGCCACCAGCACCGCGCCGTCGCCGAGCCACTGCGGGTTGTGCTGGCGGTGGATGACGGACGTGTTGCCCTCGCGGTCGTCGGGACCGCCGTTGATCACCTCGACGACGCCCTCGCCGCGCTCGACGATCACGAGCTGGTTGGCGTTGCGGACCGACACGAGAAAGCGGCCCTTGCCGATGCGGTCGACGTCGTTGATGTGGAGCCAGTCGGTGCGGGTCGGGTCGTCCGGCCGGTCGTACCGCTCGGCGGCGCGCCACTCCCAGGTCACCTCGCCGTCCTCGACGACGACCACCCGCTCTCGGTCCATGTCGGCGACCACGTACCCGCCGCCGGGGAGCGGTTCGACGTCGTGGACCTCGCTGTTGTGCTGGCTCCGGACCGGGAACGTCCACCCGCCGACGACGCTCGGGGTGGGCGCCGGGTCGACGATCCGGTAGCCGGTCCGCACGCAGGGGGCGTCGTACGGCCCGCAGTCCGCCCGACCGGCCGACGTGGTCGCGGCGAGGACCGACCCGTTCGGCAGCCGCGACACGGCGAAGTACGCGTCGGCGCCCGACTCGCGCCAGACCTCGCGGGTGCCGTTCAGCCGCGCGACGTAGCCGTTCTCGGTGTAGCTCCCCACCCCCTGGACGCCGACGAGCGTCTCCCGGGGGCCGTCGCCGGCGTCCGGGGGGTCGTCGCCGGCCGGGGTCGCCGACGGGGAGGCGAGCGCCGGGCCGAGGAGGGCGGTCCCGACGAGGAGGGCCAGCCCGCAGACCAGGAGCGTCGGGGCGAGACGCCGGGGATCCATCGGGCGTATCGGACCCGAGCGCCGATCATAAGCCTTCGGGAATCGGGGCGTATGCGGCGCGTCAGACGCGGAGGAACAGTCATAGGGCCCGAGTATGTAGGGGGAGGCGATGAGCGCGGACGCGACCCCCGACAACGTCCTCTTCGAGTGGTACGGCAGGTACGTTGGGGAACCCGACGCCGAGACCGACGTCTACCTCGGCTTCGCCCTCTTTTTCGGCGGCATCGCGCTCGGCGCGGTCGGCGTCCTCGTCTTCCTGCTGAGCGCCGCCGTCGGGTCGCCCGGAAACACCGCCTTCGCCCTGCGCGAGGTCGCGGTCGTCGCCAGCGCCGTCGGCTTGCCGGCGCTGCTCGTCGGCATCGCCGTCCTCCTCCCGGGCGACCGCCGGATGACGTACGCCGCCGCGGCCGGGGTCGCGGTCTGTCTCGTCGCCGTCGCCCTCTTCGTCGCCGTCTACCCGATGCACTGGAACGTGGAGCGGACGCCGGACTACAGCGCCCAAGGGGTCGCGCTCTACGCCGCCGGTCTCGTCGCCGTCGTCGCCGCGACCGGCGCCGCCCTCGTCGGCCACCAGGTCCAGCAGGCGGGAGCCGGGGGCGAATCCGGAGCCGAGGGCACCGGCGGGGGGGCCGGGAGCGACGACGGCCCGGACGGCGGGACCGTCACCGAGGAGCAGGTGCGCCGGGACATCGACGAGGCGATGGCCGACGCCGAACTGTCGTGGGGGGGCGTCGAGCGGACCGAGACCCGCCGGCTCGAACTGAACACCGAGACCCCGGACGACATCCGGACGAACGTCGACCGCGTGACCGCCGAGACGACGACTGCGGAGGGGTCCGACGTGGACGAGGCGGTGTCCGGGCTCCGGCAGCTACAGGGCCGGGAGAAGGACGTCGACAGCGGGAGCGGCGTCGACGAGCAGACCGCCGCGCTGACCGAACTCAAGCGGCAACGGGAGGCCGAGGAGGTCGCGTCGGCCGAGGAGCCCGGACCGGTCGACCGGGTCAAGGACTTTCTCGGTCTGTGACCGGGTGAAACCGGAGGACGGCGTAGACGGTCGGCTCGGGGCGTCTGACGCGCGAGCGACGCGGGGAGAACGCTTATGCTCGCCGCGGGGAAGGGTCGCGTATGGCCAAAGGCCTAGACGTCGGCACCATGAACATCATCTCGGCGCAGCAGGAGGGCTCCGAGACCGTCTTCGTCCAGCAGCGCAACTCCTTCGTCGAGATCGACTACAGCGACATGGCCG
>JBDGSZ010000052.1:0-13679 GCA_042217265.1 Haloferacaceae archaeon | reverse complement strand
CCTCGTCCACGGCGTCGGGCTGGCGCGCCACGAGGCGCCGCTCCCCGGCAGCGGCGCCGACCTCGAACCGGGTCACGCGCTCGCCGTCGCGCCGGCCGCGGCCCGCGACGGCCGCCGCGTCGCGCTCGCCGACACCCTCGTCGTGACCGACGACGGCGTCGACCTCCTGACGGACGCGCCGACGCAGCTGGCCCCCTAATCCGACTCGCGCTCGTCCTCCGGGTCGCGCACGGCCCGCCCGACGACGCGGGCGGCGAGTTCCCCCGGCAGGTCCTGGGGAGCGACCACGTGCCGCGGCACCAGGACCATCAGGACGGCGATGGCGACGAGCGTCGCGCCGAGCGCGGGCCGCCCGTCGAGGAGGAACCGCCCGCCCGCGACGCCGACCGGGACGGCGAAGACGAGCGAGGCGACCAGGCCGAGGGACTCGACGATGCCGAGGCGCACGTCACCCGTTGTCGCCGGCTGGACAAACCGGTTTCGAGCCTCAGCCGTGCCGGGCCGACGGGTGGGCGGCGCCGACCGATCCGCGCCCCCCCGCGTCGGCCTCCGGGAGTCCCTCCCTGACGGCGTCGACGCTGAGGCCGGCGGTGACGAGCAGGCGGAACTCCCGCCGAACGCTCATGTCGAGCTCCCGGATGCCGTCGTCGGGGACGAGCACCGGGCGGCCGGCCGTCGGGTCGGGGCTGTCGGGGGTGAACACGGTATGGAGGTCCTCGCCGGTCGCCGCCCGGGTCACGCCGGGGGCGCGGTCGGTGACGAAGCCGACGGTGTAGACCCCCTCGCGGGGGTACTCGACGAGGACGATCGACCCGTGGCCGGCGGCGCGTTCGAGCGGCGACTCGCTCACCTGCCGGACGCCGAAGTAGACGGTCCGCGCGAGCGGGAGGGACGCCACGCTCCAGGCTGCCGAACAGCCGCCGGCCGAGGCTTCAGGAGGTGACGTATCCGACGAGCATCCGGCTGCGAGCAGGACCGCCGCGAGCAGCCGGTCGCCGGCGTACGCCGTCAGCCGCGTCGCCCGGACCCGGAGTCGAGCGCCCGCGTCACCCGGACGAACGCGAACCGGAGCACGAACACCGTCACCGCGAGCGGGGCGACGAGGAGGACGCCCGCGACGAAGCTGTTCCGGACGCGGGTGGGGATGATCATGTCCTCGCTCCCGGCCGGGCGGGCAAAAGGCCAGAGACTACCCCGCGGGGCGTGCCGCGCGCCGAATGGCAAGGGATTAGCGCCGGCCGCCGTTACCCGGAGTATGTTCACCGGCATCGTCGAGGGCACCGGTCGGGTGACCGAGGTGAGCGTCGACGAGGGGGGACGGCGGTTCCGCGTCGCCCCGGAGGGCGACCTCTCGCTCGACGACCTCCACGAGGGCCAGTCCATCGCCGTCAGCGGCGTCTGCCTGACCGTCGAGGCCCACGAGGCGGGCGCGTGGTTCGAGGTCTTCACCGCGACCGAGACCCTGGAGCGGACGTACCTCGGCGACCTCGCCGCGGGCGACCGGGTGAACGTCGAGCGGGCACTGCCCGCCGACGGGCGGTTCGACGGCCACCTCGTCCAGGGCCACGTCGACGGCACGACGACCGTCGAGCGGGTCGAGCGCGTCGGCGACGATTGGTGGTACGAGTTCGCGCTCCCCGGGGGGCTGGCGCGGTACGTCGTCGAGAAGGGCTCCGTCGCGCTCGACGGCATCAGCCTCACCGTCGCCGACCGCGGCGAGGACGCCTTCGGCGTCGCCGTCGTCCCGACCACCTACGACCTGACGACCCTCGGGGACAAATCGCCCGGTGACCCCGTTCACGTCGAGGTGGACGTGGTAGCGAAGTACGTCGAGTCGCTCGTCGAGGGCTACTAGGCGTCGAACTCCGCGGACTCGGGTTCCGGCCCCGGCCCGCCGCGGGCGGCGTCGTAGGCGGCGTTGTACCGCCTGATCTTCCGGAAGAGCAGGAGCCCGAAGAAGCCGTCGTAGACCAGGATGTAGAGCAGGAACGAGAGGATGGGGGGCAGGCCGGTCGCGAACCCGATGAGCCCCGAGCCGATGCCGACCGTCGAGTTGTAGAGCGCGTGGATGAACGCGGCGATCAGCAGCCCCTTGATGACGATGGGGCCGCGCGACCCGGGGTTGAACTTCGCGAGGCCGAGGTAATAGCCCGCGAACGCGGAGTAGATGACGTGCCCCGGGCCGGCGAGCGCCCGGATGCCGACGATGCCGCTCCCCAGCCCGATGAGGCCGAGGCCGGCGTCCATCTCCGTGCCCCCCAGGTTCCGGGTGATGTAGAGGGCGTTCTCGATGAAGGCGAACCCGAGGCCGGCCATCGCCCCGTAGACCGCCCCGTCGACGACGGCGCGAAAGCGGTCGTCAGTGTAGGCGTACAGCCGGACCGCGAGGAGCTTCACCGTCTCCTCGACGGGCCCGACGACGAGGAAGAAAAAGAGGACGGTCCCGACGAAACCCAGGCCCTGGAACGTGCCCTGCGCGAAGCCGTTGAGCACGGCCGCGAAGTTCGCGGTCAGCACGCCGAGCAGGAAGGTCACCAGCAGGAGCGTGAGCGGTTCGCCCTCGGTGACGTCGCTGTACCAGACGTAGCCGGCGAGCCCGAGCGCGGGCACGGCCGAGAGCACGGTCAGCGCGCCGACGCGGGGGTCGGTGATGGCGCTGAACCCGCCGACGCCGACGAGAAACCCAAGCCCGAGGAGGACGACGACGGCGCGGGCCGACCCGACCAGCAGGCGGTAGAGCGCGACCGCGAGGCCGTCGAGGGAGGTCCGCTCCTCCCAGGTCGCGACGTCGTACAGGTCCTCGTTCGTGTCGCTGGCCTCGGCAACCGGGTCGTCCGGCCCGTTCGGTCCCATGTCCGCGCGTTTCCGGCCAGCCCCTAAGTTGTCACGCCGTCGCTCCGAACCGCCGCCACTCAAGGCCCCGCGGACCCATCGGTCGGTATGCACTTCGACCCGCGCGTCCAGCGGGCGTTGCGCGAGGTTGGGCTGGACGAGCAGGACCTCCGCCGGGCCTCCGCCCTCGTCAGCGAGGCCGTCCGCGACGACGCCGACCGGCTGGAGGCGTTCTTCGAGACGACCGACCCCGTCTACGCCGACCTCGACCGCGCCCACTCCGACGCCGAGATCGAGGAGGTGCAGGTCGAGTACCTCGACACCTACACCCACGGCGCCGACCTGCGGGGCTACCTCCGGTTCGACTCGTGGGGCGCGTACGTCGAGGGCGGGCGCGTCCTCTCCGAGGACGTCGTCGAGCTGACGCTCGGGCCGACGGTCCACGACCGCGTCCGCTTCGCCGCGTCGCCGGAGGCCCTATGAGGGCGCGCGTCCGCGGGATCTACGCCACCGCGCTCACGCGGACCCTCCTCGACGCCGGGCACGAGGTCGTCGCGGCCTCCGACCCCATCCGCGAGCGGTTCGACGACGGGTTCGGTGACGGCCCCACGGACGTCCGGATCGAGACGACCGACGACCGCCAGGGCGTCGCCGTCGCGGGCGACGCTGACCCGGTGGCGACGGCGATCGACGACCTCCACGGGGCGGGCATCGACACGCTGGCGTGGACGGCCGCGGCGCCCCCCGACGCCGTCTTCGACGCCCGGGTGCGCGAGACGCTCGGGAGCGGCGCCGTCTGTGACCTCGGTCCGGCGGAGGGCTTTCTCCCGTTCGACGCCGCCGAGGGCTACGTCGACGCCGGCGACGAACTCCGCGTCCGGGTCGTCGACGCCGCGCCGCCGTGGGTCGGCCGCCGGCCCGAACTCGCCGAGGGCGTCCGCGTCCGGGCCGGGCCGGCGACGCTTGTCCGCGGCGACGAGGGCACGACCGTCGACGGCCGCGGGGACACGGCCCGGGAGCTCGCGCGGATGCTCGACCTCGTCGGCGTCGACCCGCCCGATGGCTGGGGTCTCAGGCTCGATCGGTCGGCCGTCGACGCCGGAATGGACGCCGTCGAGGCGGCGGTCGAGCGCGCGACCGAACGCGCCGAGGCGCTCGCCGCGGCCCTCGATGAGCCGGTCGGGGACCCCGGCCCAGTGGCGCGACCGCGCGACGCCGGGTTCGTCTGGTTCGGCCGCGCGTCGCGATTCGCGCTCGACGACGTCCGCCGGGACGTGACCGCCACGATGCCCGGCCACCACCGGATCAAGGCCGCGACGGGGGCGGCGTCAGCCGGCGTCGACTTCGCCGAGGCGCTGTGTGGCGAGGACCTGGGCGACGACCCCGACGACTTCCCGTTCGACGTGGTGACCGACCAGTTCGGTCCGGTCGAGGGCGACACGGTGGCCATCGAACACGGCAAGCCCGCGGGCAACCTCGTCACCCTGGGCCGGGGGGAAGTCGTCGAGCGTGGGACCGACGGCACCCTCGCCGTGCAACGCGAGATGACCCCCGGCGGGACCTACGACGCGCTGGGCGTGTCGCGCGAGCGGGGCGACACGGCGCTGACGAAGGTGCGCGAGGGCCGGTGGTGGTACCCGACCGTCTACCGCGACGAGGACGGCGACGCCAAGGGGACCTACGTCAACGTCTGCACGCCGGTGGAGTGCTTCCCGGACGCGGTGCGGTACGTGGACCTCCACGTGGACGTGGTCCGCCACCCGGACGGGACCGTCGAGCGGGTGGACGACGACGAACTCGACGCGGCCGAGGAGGACGGCGACGTACCCGAGGCGCTGGCCGACCGCGCCCGGGAGGTCGCCGCGAGCATCGAGACCGCGCTCTGAACCGCCGCGGGCGACGACCTCACCCCCGCTCGTCCGACGGTCCCGGGGTCGGGTCGTGCGGCCTGGTCGCGCCGCACCGACGGCACATCTCCCGCGGCCGCTCGGGCCGGGGCACGCCGACGCCGTGCCCGTTCCCGGCGGCGTCCTTCTCCACCCAGTCGTGTCCGAGGAGTCGACAGACGATCCGTCGCACGCGTCGTCGCGGGTTCGTCGCCGGTCGACAAGAAGGCTTCCGCGCGCCGGCGCGGCCCGGGAGGCGGTCGGGGCTAGAAGTGCTCGGCCGACTCGTTGGAGAACTGGAGCTCGCCGCCACGGCCCCCCTCGACGGTCTCGCTCCCGTGCTCCCCCGTGCTGGGAACCCGGACCGTCACCTCCTCGACTTCGGGGAAGTCGCGCAGGAGGTCGGCCTTGATGTTGCGAGCGGTCACGTCGCTGATGCCACACCCCGAACAGGTGCCGCCGAGCTCGACGACCACCTCGCCGGTCTCCGGATCGGCCTTCCGGACGGCGCTCGTCCCGCCGTGCATGCGGATGATGGGCATCTGTGCGACCATCCACTCCTCGACCCGGTCGGCGAGGTCCTCCCCGTCGGTCGCCTCGTTCTCGCTCATCCTTCGACGCTTGACGCCCCATGAAAGGGTAGTTTGCGGTTTCGACAGCGGCGAGCCGGTCGAAATAATCCCGGTCCGGATCGTTCGTGATGGTTCGCCCGCTCCGGGCCGTCACGACCTTCGGCCCCGCTCGGACGCTCCGCGGCACGTCGTCACGGTCGGAGCCGTGCCCGGTCCCCCGTCCCGTCGGTCATCGCGCTCGCCAGCGCCCCCAGAACCACCGCGTCGTCGCCAAGCGTCGTCAGGCGGAGGTCGGGGACGTTCGCGAAGGCGAGGTCCGGCAGGCGCTCGCGGACCGGGTCGAGGACGGCCTTGGGGTTATTGAGCGCCACGGCGCCGCCGACGTAGACGACCAGCGGCGCGAACGCCTGGACGAGGTTGGTCACGCCGATGGCGTTCCACCGCGCGACCGCGTCGAGCACCCGGTCGGCGAAGCCGTCCTCGCCGGCCAGCGCGTAGATGTCCGCGGCGGTCAGGTCCGGGTCCCCGACCGCGAGCGCCGTCGACTCGCCGTCGTGGAGTTCGGCGGCATAGGACGGGAGGTTGTCGCCCGAGCAGTACGCCTCCCAGTGACCCGCGCGGCCACACCCACACCGCATCCGACCCGACGGGTCGACGACCATGTGGCCTACCTCGCCGGCGTTGCCGTCCCACCCCGAGAGCACGTGGCCGTCGATGGCGACGCCGGCCCCGATGCCCGAGGAGACGGTGAGATACACCATGTCGTCGGGGGTGCGGTCGCTGAAGAACCGCTCGCCGATGACGCCGGCGACGGCGTCGTTGTGAAGGCGCACGTCGGCGTCGAGCAGGTTCCCGAGCGGCCCGGTCAGCGGAACGCGGTCGACCGCGTCGGGGAGGTTCGCCGGCCCGTCGACCGTTCCCCCGGCGAGGTCGAGCGGCCCGACGGATCCTACGGCGCCCGCGGCCACGTCGGCGGGGTCGGTCCCGGCGGCGGCGCAGGCCTCCCTGACGGTCGCGAGGACGGCCTCCGTGACGGCGACGCCCGTCGGTCCCCGCGGGGTCCCGCGCGAGGCGCGGCCGAGGACCGCCGCCGTCCCGTCGGCGACGACCGCGCGGACGTTCGTCGCCCCGAGGTCGACGCCGACGTACCGGACCATGCCACATACCGGGCCGCGGCGACACTTGACTGATGCGCTTCACCCCGTCGCTTTTGCGCCCGGCGACCGTCCGAGACGTATGCTCGATCCCGACCTCTCCGGACGGACGGCGCTCGTCACGGGGAGCGCGAAGGGCGTCGGCCGGGCGCTCCTCCTCCGCATGGCCGACGCGGGCGCCGACGTCGCCGTCCACTACAACACGAGCGACGCGGCCGCGGCGGCGACCGCCGAGGCGGCCCGCGAGCGCGGCGCCGCGTCCGTCGCCGTCGGCGCCGACGTGACTGACCCCGCGGCGGTGGCGGACCTGTTCGACGCCGTCGAGGCCGACCTCGGAGCCGTCGACGTCCTCGTCAACAACGTCGGCGACTTCGCGCCGCGTCACTGGGCCGACCTCTCGTACGACGACTGGCAGCGGGTGATCGGAACCAACCTCTACGGCACCTACCTCTGTACCCGCCGGGCGCTCCCGGCGATGCGCGACCGGGAGTGGGGACGGGTGGTCAACGTCGGCTACGCGGGCAGCGCCCGGGCGCTGGCCTACTCGAAGAACTTCCCGTACTTCGTGGCTAAGACCGGCGTCCTGATGTTCACCCGGATGCTCGCGCAGGACACCATGGACGACGGGGTGACGGTCAACGCCGTCTCGCCGTACGTCGTGGAGAACTCCGACGAGTTCCCGAGCGACCTCCCGCGCGGCCGGGCCGCCTCGTACGACGACCTCTGGCAACCGGTGGCGCTGTTCCTCGATCCGGACAGCGGCTACATCAGCGGGGAGAACGTCGAGGTCGACGGCGGGTGGCTCCCGGAACGGCTCTAGGCGACGTCGGGGGCGTCGTCCTCGACCTCGCGCTTCATCGAGTCGCGGCGGGACTTGGCGTCGCGACCGGTCGCCTCCAGCAGGAACTCGTTCTTGGCGTCGACGGCGTCCTGGGCGGCGTCGGCGTCGCCCTCGGCGATGACCTCCTCGGCCGGGCGCTCCTCGAAGTGGACCGCCAGGCGGTCCTTCTTGCCGCTGTACTCCGCCGCGCCGGCCAGCACCCGCTCGAACACCGGGTTGTCCGGGTCGTCGACCGCGAGGAGCTCGTGGCCGTCGACCTCCTCGCGGCCGGTGACCTCGCCGAAGTACTCCTCGACCGTCGCCCGCATGTCGGGGATGCGGTCGTCGAGATGCTCGCCCCGGCGCATCTTGTACTCCTTCATGGACTGTCGTTCGACGGTCGGCGGTTTACCTGTTTCGTCACTCCCCGACCGACCGCTCGGCGACGTACCCCTTCCGGCAGTCGGGGCAGACGTCGCCCGCGCGGAGGGAACTGTCGTCCACGGGCCGGGTCGTCCCGCAGTTCGGGCAGCGGAACTCGGTCGGCCCGTCGGCGGCGGCCTCCCGCCGCTCGGCCCTGACGAACCCGTCCCCGGCGTCGTCGGCGTCGTCGGTGCCGACGTACGCGGCGTGGTTGGTGTCCGTGGGTGCGAGGCCGCCGCCGAAGTCGACGTCCGTCTCCGCGTCCTCGTGTGGGGTCGCGTCGTACCCCTCGTCCCCGGCGTCGCCGTCCGGCGTCGGCCACGCGCCGTGCCCGTCGGACCCGTCGCTTCCGGCCGCGCCGGCGTCGAGAAGCTCCGCGCCCGATCCGGCCGTCGCCTCCTCCGTGTCGGCGTCGGCGCCCGCGTCCGCGTCGGCGTCCGCGTCCGGCGTCGCCACGTCAACCTCCGCGTTCGCTTTCGCGTCCGCGTCGGCGTCCGCGTCCGGCGTCCCGCCGAGGATGACGGCGTCGTCGTCCTCGGGGTCCTCCCCGTCCGTCTCCGCTGCGTCGTCGCCGTCGCGGGCGCCGACTGCCTCGGCGGCCTCGATGAGGCTCCCGGCCGGCGGGTCGGCGTCGGCGTCCGCCCCGACCGTCGCCCCCTCGGCGGCGTCCCCGTCGGCGGTCGTCGGCGCCTGCTCGCCGGCGTCGCGGGCGGCGTCGGCGGGGTCGGCCGACCCGCCGCTCCCGGCCGCGGCCGCGGCGGCGTCGCGGATGGAGCGGACCTCCTTGTTCTCGCTGACGACGCGGCGCGTCCCGCAGCGCCGGCAGTTCTCGACGGTCCGGTAGACCACCACCACCTCGTCGCCCTCCTCCCGCCGGTCGCGCTCGACCTCCCGCTCCCCGAAGTCGTGTCCGAGCAGGCACTTCAGTCCCATCGTGTCGTCCGCCCGTATCCCCGAACGCGGCAAAAAGGTACCTGCGGCGTCCGACCGGCGTCAGACGCCCGTCTGTCGCCGTTCCCGGCGACCGGCGCCGGTCGGCGGTAACGGTAAGCCCTCGGCGGGCAAACGACGGGGTATGAGAGCCAAGCGGGAGTTCCGCGACCGGCCCGACGTGGAGGTCGCGGTGCTCGACGCGCTCGTCGACCGCGGCGACGAGGGGATGACGGTTCTCGAACTCCGCTCGACGGTCGACGAGGACATCGACGCCATCGAGGGGGCGCTGACATCGCTCAAGGAGGCGGGCCTCATCGACGCCGAGCGCGACGGGACGCGGCTCACCATCTACCCCGACGACCGGGTGGTGCCGGACCCGAGCGAGGACCGCGACGGCGAGCAGGGGCTCCTCGACGCGGTCCGGGACCGCCTCGGCCTCTGATCGTCCTCCACGGCGTTTTACACCTCCGCGTGCTACGCTCCCCCGATGACAGTCGCAGGCGAGGTCCACGAGACACACGGCGCCGACTTCGAGCGCCGCGGCGGGCGCCGGGTGGTGGCCGACTACGGCCGTCCGGAGCGGACCCATCTCGCGGTCCGCAACGGCGCCGGCGTCGTCGAGATGGACTACGGCGTGGTCGTCGTCGAGGGGTCGGACCGCCACGAGTACGTCGACAACGTGATCACGAACGCGGTCCCCCGGACCGACGGCGAGGGGCGCTACGCGCTGGTGCTCAACCCGCAGGGCGCCATCTCTACTGACATGTACGTCTACGACGCCGGCGAGCGACTCCTGCTTTTCCTCCCCGCCGAGGAGGCCGAGCCGCTGGCCGAGGACTGGGCGAGCAAGGTCTTCGTCCAGGACGTGACGGTCCGGGAGGCGACCGACGAGTTCGGCGTCTTCGGCGTCCACGGCCCGCAGTCGACGGAAAAGGTCGCCTCGGTGCTGAACGGCGCGGCCGCGCCCGACGTCGAGGAGCGGCTGTCCTTCGTCCGCGGCGGGATGCACGACGCCGGCGTGACCGTCGTCGCCGTCGACGCGCCGACCGGCGAGGAGGGGTTCGAGGTGGTCTGTGCGGCCGAGGACGCCCCCGACGTCTTCCGGACGCTGCTCACCCGCGGGCTGAACGCCGTCCCGTTCGGCCGCCGGACGTGGGAGACGCTCACGCTCGAGGCCGGGACCCCGCTCTTCGCGTCCGAACTCGAGGGGCGGCTCCCGAACGTCTGTGGCCTCCGCAACGCCGTCGACTTCGACAAGGGCTGTTTCGTCGGCCAGGAGGTCGTCTCGAAGGTCGAGAACCGGGGCCGGCCGTCCGCCCGGCTCGTCGGCCTCCGGCCCGAGACGCTCCCGGCGCCCGGGGCGACGGTCAGGGCCGACGGCGACCCGGTCGGCGAGGTGACCCGCGCGGCCCGGACGCCGAGCCTCGACGGCCCCGCGGCGCTCGCGGCGGTGACGTTCGACGCCGCCGGGGGCGACCTGGCCGTCGAGACCGACGACGGTTCGGTGCCGGCTCCCCGGGCCGACCTCCCGTTCGTCGAGGGGAGCGCTCGCTCGGCGCGGGTGCCGACCTACGCCGACGGGTGAGGCCACGCCCCTACCCCAGACCGAGCATCCGCCCGAGGTGCTCGCGGGAGAACAGCGTCGAGGGGCGGTCCATGTGGACGCCGATCTCGCCGGAGAGCAGCGAGAGCCCGGCCCGCTGGACGGGGGCGGGCAGCGAGTAGACCCGCCGGATGGCCGCCCCGAGGCGGATCTCGCGGCCGAGTTCGGCCCGCCAGCCGCGCTCGTACGCCGCGAGCGTCGACGGGTCGGCTGGGTCGATCCGCTCGGCCGCGACGTCGGCCGCGGCCAGCCCGTAGAGGATGCCCCCGCCGGTGAACGGCTTGGTCTGGCCGGCGGCGTCGCCGACGAGGAAGGTCCGCCCGGCGACGGTCCGGTCGGCCGGCCCGACGGGGATGGTTCCCGAACAGCGCCGGGCGACGTCGGCGCCGTAGTCGGCGACGAACGACTCGAACCGCTCGCCCACCACGTCGTCCGGCGGCGCGGCGAGGCCGTACTCGACGCCCGCGTCGCCGCGCGGGATGCGCCACGCGAAAAAGCGCGGCGGCGTCAGGTGGACGTCAACGAAGTCGTCGTCGTCCGGGTCCTCGTCGAACCCCAGGACGCCGTGGAGGAGTTCGTCCGGGTCGGGCAGGCCGACGGCCCGCCGCACCCGCGAGGTGGGGCCGTCACAGCCGGCGACGAGCCGCGCGTCGACCGTCCGCTCCGCCCGGTCGTCGTCGGCGCTGACCGTCAGCCGCACCCGATCCCCGCGCTCCGTCATGCCGGTGACGGTGTGGCCCTCGCGGACGTCGGCGCCGGCGTCGCGCGCGGCGGCGGCGAGCGTCCGGTCGAGCCCCACGCGGTCGATGACGTTCGAGACCGGCTCCCGCTTGTAGAACCGGTGGGCCGGCGAGCCCGGACCGCCGACGTGAAAGCGGGCGCCGTACACCTCGTTCTGGAGCAGCCCCTCCCGGGCGCCGTCGGGCGTGTAGTCCCACAGGTCGCGGCTCACGTGGCCCGAACACGCGAGCGGGCGGCCGACCTTGCCGCGCTCCAGCGCCAGCACGTCGTACCCGTCGGCGGCGAACCGCCGGGCGACGCGCGCGCCGGCCGGGCCGACGCCAACGACCGCGAGGTCGTACATGGACGATGGTTCGGCCGGGAACGACAAGTACCTTCAGTTTCGGTCCCGCGGCCGGGCGCCCGGTCCCCTGCCCGTCGCGCCGTGTCTCCTGTCGCCGCTCGCCCGACCCCTCACCCCGCTTCAGGCGCCCGGTCAGCGGGGTCGTCCGGGTCGGGGCGGAGGCGCACGAGCGCCGCGAGACAGAGGAGGGCGGCGGCCGCGCCGGCGGCGATGGTGGGGAACGCGAGCGGGTAGCCCGCGGCGTCGAGCGCCGCGCCGAAGACGACCGGCGAGACGACGGTCGTCGTGAACCCGACGAGCGACTGGACGGACAGCGCCGTTCCGACCCGCTCGTCGGCGACGATCTCGGTGATGGCCGTCGACGTCGGGGCGCTGTCCATCGTGATGGCGACGCCGTAGACGGCGACGAGGGCCAGCAGCGCCGGGAGCGGGAGCCAGCCGAGGACCCCCAGCAGCGCCGAGACGGTTCCGCTGAGCAAAAGCGCCGCGCCGACGACCCGCCCGCGGCCGAACCGGTCCGAGAGCGACCCGCCGATCAGGTTGCCCAGCCCGCCGAGGACGATGACGCCGCCGGCGATCCAGCCCGCGACCGCGTCGCCGTTCGCAAGCTCCCCGACCGCCGTCGCGCCGACGAGGTAGGCGACGAACCAGTTGCGCATCCCGAACAGCTCCCAGTTGTGAAACGAGTAGACGCCGACGGCGGCGAGGTACGACCGGTTGCGGAGCACGCCGAGGTCGAACCCGCGGTCGCTCCCGCCCGCGACCGGCGGATCGCGCCCGGCCAGGAGGACGAGCGGGGCGACGACGAGAGCGCCGAGGCTCGTGACCGCGACGGCGGTCCGCCAGCCCAGGCGGGCGGCGACCGACGAGGCGAGGAAGAAGGACAGGCCGGCCGACGTCGAGTAGGTGCCGACGTAGACGCCCATCGCGCGCCCCCGCGCCTCGGCGGGGAACCAGCCGGTCACAAAGCGCATCCCCGGGACGTAGACGCCGGACATGCCGACGCCGGCGACGAACCGGAGGACCGTCCCGGCGACGAACCCGTCGGCGACGAGGGCGAACGCGAGGCTGGCCGCGCCGGCGACGGTCGCGCCGGCCGCGATGACGACCCGCGCCGAACGCCGGTCGGCCATCGCGCCCATCGGGACGACCGCGAGCAGGTAGCCCGCCTGGAAGGCGCCGAAGACGACCCCGGCGCGCAGGCCGGATAGATCCCACGCCTCGACGACGCGGGGGAGGACCGCCGAGTAGTTGAACCAGACCAGCACCGAGAGGAAGAGCGAGGCGCTGGCGACCGCGAGCATCCGCCGGCGCGTGGCCCGGTCGCTCACCGTGCCGAGATACCCGGTCCGACACTTATACCCGCGGCTCGCGGCGCGGCATGCCGCGGGCGGCCTGGCCCGTCGGGACGGGGACTCAGTCGTCGCCCGCCGCCTCCGGTTCCCCGGCGTCGGGGTCGTCCGCCGCGGCGCCGACGCCGAACGCCTCGCCGTACCGTTCCGAGCGCGGGCCGGCGCGGTCCACGTCGGGCAGGAGGTCGCGCAGGTACCGCCCCGTGTGGGAGTCCTCGACGCGGGCGAGGGCCTCGGGCGTCCCCGTCGCGACCACCTCGCCGCCGCCCGCGCCGCCCTCGGGACCGAGGTCGATCACGTGGTCGGCGTTCTTGACGAGGTCGAGCTCGTGCTCGATGACGACGACGGTGTTGCCCGCGTCAACGAGACGGTGGAGCACGTCGATCAGCTTCCGCTCGTCCTCGGGGTGGAGGCCGGTCGTCGGCTCGTCGAGCAGGTAGAGCGTGTCGCCGCTGTCGTGCTTGCCCAGCTCCTCGGCGAGCTTGATGCGCTGGGCTTCGCCGCCCGAGAGCGTCGTCGAGGGCTGGCCGAGGCGCATGTACCCGAGCCCGACGTCCTCCAGCAGTTTCAGCCGGCGCCCGATGCGGGTGTCCGCCGCGAAGAAGTCGCGGGCCTCGGTGACGCTCATTTCGAGGACGTCGGCGATGGTCCTCCCCTTGAACTCCACGTCGAGGGTGGCGTCGTTGTACCGGTCGCCGCCACACTCCTCGCAGGGGACGTGGACGTCCGACAGGAAGTTCATCTCGATCTTCACGCGCCCCTGCCCGCCACACTCCTCGCAGCGGCCGCCCTTCACGTTGAACGAGAAGCGGCCCTTGTCGTATCCACGGCGGTTGGCCAGGTCGGTGTCGGCGAACCGCTCGCGCACGTAGTCGAAGACGCCGGTGTAGGTGGCGGGGTTCGACCGCGGCGTGCGGCCGATGGGCGACTGGTCGATGAGCCGGACGTTCTCCACGCCGTCGATCCCCTCGATGGCGTCGTGGTCGCCGGGGTCGACGGAGGTGTTGTCGTTCATCTCGC
>JBDGSZ010000117.1:11256-13897 GCA_042217265.1 Haloferacaceae archaeon | reverse complement strand
CGGTCGTCGCCCGGCGGGCCGTACACCTCGACGTCGTCGTACTCGGTCAGGCGGTCGTACGCGTACGCCGCGAGCCGTTCCTCGTGGGCCTGGACCCGCTCCAGCCCGACGTCGTCGAGGTAGTCACACGCCGCCGCGAGGCCGACGCCCTGGGCGATGACCGGCGTGCCCGCCTCGAACTTCCAGGGCAGGTCCTCCCAGGTGGAGTCCTCGAAGGTGACCTTCCGGATCATCTCGCCGCCGTAGAGGTACGGCTCCATCCCCTCCAGGATGTGCTCCTTGCCGTACAGCACGCCGATACCCGTCGGGCCACACATCTTGTGCCCCGAGAACGCGAAGAAGTCGGCGTCCATCGCCTTCACGTCGATCGGGCGGTTCGGCGCCGACTGCGCCCCGTCGACGAAGACGTAGGCGCCGGCGTCGTGGGCCATGTCGGCGAGGTCGGCGACCGGGTTGACCGTCCCGAGGGCGTTCGAGACGTGGACGACCGAGACCATCGCCGTCGAGTCGTCGATGACCTCCTTGGCGTGCTCCATGTCGAGGTAGCCGTCCTCGGTCACCCGGACGTACTCCACGTCGGCGCCGGTGCGCTTGCCGATCTGTTGCCAGGTGACCAGCGACGCGTGGTGCTCCATCTCGGTCAGGACCACCTTGTCGCCGGGACCGAGCTCGTTCAGCCCCCAGGCGTAGGCGACGAGGTTCTCGGACTCGGTGGTGTTCTTCGTGAAGACGACCTCCTCGCGCCCCTCGGCGCCGATGAACTCCGCAACCCGGTCGTGGGCCTCCTCGTAGGCGACGGAGGCCTCCTGGCTCAGGTGGTGGATGCCCCGGTGGACGTTGGAGTTGTAGCCGTGGTAGTAGTCGACGATGGCGTCGACCACCGGCTCGGGGGTGTGGCTGGTCGCGGCGTTGTCGAGGTAGACGAGCGGTTGCGTGTCGTCCGGTCCCTCGCCCGGTTCCGTCACGTCGCCGCCCACCTTCCGGTCGAGGATGGGGAAGTCCTCGCGGATGCCCTCGACGTCGAGCGGCGGCGACTCGGAGTCCTGGATTCCCATTACTGCCGCGTTGGGACCGGAGGGGCAACTTTCCTTCGGTCCGACGGGCGGGCGTAACGTATTCCGGTTACGTCACCGGAGCCAGAGGAGTTGCGCGTGACGGGTCCCGTCCAGTTCGAGCACCCGGTCCCCGTCGACCAGGCCGGCGTCGACCGCCACGTCGACCGCCCGGTCGCCGACGATGTTCGCCGTCGTCGCCCGGTGGAGGCTGTCGACGACCGCATCGGGATCGGCCTCGACGGCCGCCTCGCCGCCGTAGAACTCCTCTTTGACCTCCAGGGAGACGCCGTCCTCGCCCTCGTAGGTCTCGCCGAGGCAGTCGCCGTCACAGACCGAGACGAGCAGGCCCTCGGGCGTCTCCCGCTCGCGCAGGAGGAGCGTCATCGCTCGCGGCGCCGGGCCGCGTCCGCGTCCGCTCCCTCGGCCTCCTCGACGAGGTCCCGTTCGGCCCGTTCGCGGAGTTCCTCGGCCTGTTCGTGGATCTCCTCGGCCTCCTCCTCCCGGCCGAGCGCCTCCAGCGCCCGGGCCTTCTCGTCGAGGACGTCGGCGTTGCGTTTGCCCAGCCGGACGGCGTTGTCGAGGGCGTTGACCGCGTCCTCGTGGAGGCCGCGCTCGTTGAGGAAGAACCCGCGGTTGTACCACGCCTGCGGGAAGCGGGGGTCGATCTCGACCGCGCGCTCGGCGTGTTCGAGCGCCTCCTCGGTGTGGCCGAACTCCCAGAGCGCGTACGCGAGGTTGGTCTCCGCGCTCGCCGCGTGCTCGCTATCGTCGTCGATCGAAAGCGCCTCGCGGTAGGCCCCGATGGCCTCGTCGTACTCCTCGAGTTCGGCGTGGGCGGCCCCCTTGTTCACCCAGGCCTCCTGCTCGATCAGGTCCTCGTCGGCGAACCGCGCCGCCCGCTCCAGCGTCTCCGTGGCCTCCTCGTACCGCCGGATGCCCACGTACGAGAGGCCGACGTCGAGCAGTTTCTCGGCGTCGACGTCGTCGGCCGCGATCTGGCGCTCGTCCAGCAGGTCAGTCAGTACCCGCGAGTCGAGCGGGTCGACCTGCCCCGGGTCGGTGGCGATCTCCGGGTCGAGGGTGAACTCTTCGTAGTCCTCGTCGAGCCCCTGGCCCGCCGAGAACCGGTGGCCGCGCCGGCCGTCGGCGTCGGCGCGCTCCCGGTCGGGGTCGGGGGGTTGCTCGGGATCCGCGTCGTCGCTCATGGGACGGAGTTGACGGCGGCCGCGGTAAAGGGTTGCGTCGTGTGGTTCCGGGGGGCCCGTCGACGCCGTCGGTCCGGCTGAGGATTCAAGCCCCTCGCGCCCCAGCGGTCGGCCATGCGCCTGTTCGTGTCGGTCGACCTGCCCGACAACCTCGCGCCGGCCGTCGCCGACGTCCAGGACCGGCTCCGGGACGCGGAGGGGCTGCGCTTCACCGACCCGGAACAGGCCCACGTCACGCTGAAGTTCCTGGGTGAGACCGCCGCCGACCGGGGCGGGGCGGTCGAGCGGGCCGTCGCCGACGCCGTCGAGGCGGCCGGCGTCGAGCCGTTCGAGGCGACGGTCGGCGGCCTCGGCTTCTTCCCCTCGCTCGACTACATCTCG
>JBDGSZ010000117.1:0-11246 GCA_042217265.1 Haloferacaceae archaeon | reverse complement strand
CGGTGGTCTGGGCGGGCATCGAGGCGGGCAGCGAGCGGCTGACGCGGCTCCACGAGGCAGTCGAGCGCGAGACCGTCGCGCTGGGCTTCGACCCCGAGGACCACGAGTTCACGCCACACGTGACCGTCGCCCGGATGGACGACGCGCGGGGCAAGGACCTCGTCCGGCGGACCGTCCGCGAGGCGGACCCGACGGTCGGGTCGTTCCGGGTCGAGGCGGTCCGGCTCACCGAGAGCACGCTGACCGACGACGGGCCGCGCTACGACACGGTGGCGCGGGTCCCGCTCGGCTGACTACCGGAACCGCTCGACGGAGAACGCCGAGGGATCGGTCGACGGGGCCTCGCCGCGGACGAGTTCCGCGACGACCTTCCCGCAGTACGGCCCCATCGTGAGGCCCGTGGGGCCGAACCCGGTCGCGACGTACGCCCCCTCGACGCCCGGCACGCCGCCGACGACGGGCAGGCCGTCGGGCGTCGCCGGGCGGAGTCCGACCCGGACCTCGCGGAACGCCGCCTCCGCGAGGCCGGGCGCCACCCGCTCGGTCCGCTCCAGCACCGTCCGCATCCCGCGCACGTCGGGATACGGGACGAACCCCGACCCCTCCTCGTAGGTCGCGCCCGAGACCACCCGGCCGCCCGGCCAGGGGACCATGTAGCAGTGACCCATGGTGCTCAGGATGGGCCAGTCGGCGGTGTCGGCGTCGGCGTCGAGGTGGACGAGCTGCCCGCGCATCGGCTCCACCGGGAGCGGGGCGTCGAGGTCGTCGGCGAACGCGCCAGACCACGCCCCGCCGGCGACGACGACGGCGTCGGCGTCGCGGCGGCGGCCGTCGGCGGTGGTGACGCCGGCCACGCGGCCGTCCGCGACCCTGATCCGCTCGACCGACGCCGTCTCGACCGCGAGGCCCGCGCGCTCGCCTGCGGTCCGGAGGGCGGCGGCGAACCGCCGCCCGTCGACCTGCGCCGCGCCGTCGTACAGGACCGTGCGGGCCACGTCCGCGAGCGGCGGGAAGCGGTCGCGGGCGGCCGACGCGTCGAGTTCGGTCACGCGGTCGGTGTCGGGCGCCCCGAGGCGGTCGGCCCGGTTGCGGACGCGCTCCAGGGCCCGGTCGAAGGCCGGAGCGTCGTCCCCGTCGACCGCGACCTTCAGGAGCGGCCGCTCGGCGAAGCCCGTGTCGTCAACGACCGCCCGGAGGTCGGCGTCGAGGTCGCGGTAGTGGTCGACCGCCTCGACGGCGAACCGGAACCACTCGTCGCTGGCGGTGCGGCTGCTGGTCGCGGGGGCGAGGATGCCGGCGCCGGCGTCGGTGGCCCGGCCCGAGTCGGCGCGGTCGATCAGCCGCGTCCCGACCCCCGCGTCGGCGAGGTGGTAGGCGGCCGAGGACCCGGCGATTCCGCCCCCGACGACGATGGCGTCCATGGGGGGCGTCCGGGGGCGGTCGACATAGGCGTGGCGCCGACGCTCGCGGGGCGCCGTCACCCGCCGACGCGGCCACGAACCGAAGGAACAAGTCTTTATGCGGCGCAACGGAAGGTCGGCGCATGGGTCAGAAGTCGAAGGCGAAGAAGAAGCGTCTCGCCAAGCTGGAGCGACAGAACGGCCGCGTCCCGACGTGGGTCATGCTGAAGACCGACATGAACGTGACGCGCAACCCCCAGCGGCGCCACTGGCGGCGCAGCGACACCGACGAGTAGATGAGCGCCAGCGACTTCGAGGAGCGGGTCGTCACCGTTCCGCTCCGCGACGCCAAGGCCGCGCCGGTCCAGGAACGGGCCGACGCGGCGATGAGCATCGTCCGCGAACACCTCGCCAAGCACTTCTCGGTCGAGGAGGACGCCGTCCGCCTCGACCCGACGCTGAACGAGGCCGTCTGGGAGCGCGGGCGGCACAACCCCCCGAGCAAGCTCCGGGTCCGGGCCGCGCGGTTCGTCGAGGACGGCGAACCCGTCGTCGAGGCCGAACCCGCCGAGTGACTCCCGCGTGATCCGCGCCTCGTTCGCCGGCTCGTCCTACGTCGGCGTCTTCGCCCGGGCGGTCGGCGACGCCCTCCTCGTCCGCCCCGACGCCGACGACGACCTCGTCGCGTCGATGGCCGACGAGCTCGACGCCGACCCGGTCTGTACGACCGTCGGCGGCTCGGGCACCGTCGGCGCGCTCGTGACCGGCAACCGGAACGGCCTGCTCGTCTCCGGCCGGGTCCGCGACCGGGAGCGCGAGCGCCTGGCCGACGCCACGGGCCTCCCGGTGACGGAGCTCCCCGGCCGGATCAACGCCGCCGGCAACGTCGTGCTGGCGAACGACCGCGGCGCGTACGCCCACCCCGACCTCTCCGACCGGGCGGTCGAGACGGTCCGCGGGGCGCTCGACGTGCCGGTCGAGCGGGGCTCGCTCGCCGACGTCCGGACGGTCGGGACGGCGGCCGTCGCCAACGACCGCGGCGCGCTCTGTCACCCGAAGTCCCGCGAGGGACAGCTCGAGGCGGTCGAGGACGCCCTCGACGTCCGGGCGGACATCGGGACCGTCAACTACGGCGCGCCGCTCGTCGGCTCCGGGCTCGTCGCCGGCGACGCCGGGTACGTGGTCGGGCAGGACACCACCGGTCCCGAGCTCGGACGCATCGAGGACGCCCTCGGATACATCGACTGACCGCCCGGCGGGTGTCGCCGACCGCCGCGGCCGATCGGCCGGCCCGACCCCGGTCGTCGAGTCCCCGTTCGCGCGCCGCCGATCGCCGCAGCCGGCCGGCGCGAGCGGGGTCGACGCGGCCGCGAGCCCGCCGAGTAGGAAGATTCTTCCCTGCGCTCGCCCTCGTCCGGGACATGAATCAGTTCTCGGTGAGCGGTCGTTTCCAGACCCGGAACGGCTACCAGGAGTTCACCAAGACGGTGGAGGCGCCCAACGCCGAGGTGGCCCACGAGCGGGTCTACGCACGGCTCGGCAGCGAACACGGGCTGAAGCGCACACAGATCGAGCTCGCGGACGCCGCGGAGGGGTCGGCATGAGCATCGGCGGCGGCGGCGGTGGCGGCGGCGGCCGCCAGCAGCTCCAGCAGCTCTCGGAGGCCATCGAGGCCATCGAGGGAGAGATCGCGGAACTGCGGGCCGAGATCGAGAGCGTCCAAGAGGAACAGCGCGAGATCGACGAGGCCATCGAGGCCATCGAGACGCTCGAGACCGGCTCGACGGTCCAGGTACCGCTCGGCGGCGGCGCCTACGTCCGTGCGGAGATCGCGGAGATCGACGAGATCATCGTCACGCTCGGCGGCGGCTACGCGGCCGAACAGCCCCAGGGCGACGCCATCGACGCCCTCGAGAACCGGAAGGACGCCCTCGACGACCGCATCGACGAGATCCAGGACGAGATCACGGAGCTGGAGTCCGAGAGCGCCGAACTGGAGGAGGAGGCCCAGCAGCTCCAGGGCCAGCTCCAGCAACAGCAGATGCAACAGCTCCAGCAGATGCAGGAAGGCGACGACGGGTAGGCCGGGATGTTCGACGGACTGAAGGACAAGCTCGGCCGCTTCCGCGAGGACGCGGCCGAAGCCGCCGAGGAACGCGTCGAGGAGGCCGCCGAGGACGTCGACGAGGTCGAGGCCGACGAGGTCGAGGCCGACGACGACGACGACGACGACGGCGTCGGCCGGCTCCGCCGCGCGAAGGCCCTCGCGACGGGCAAGGTCGTCATCGAGGAGGCGGACCTGGAGGAGCCGCTGTGGGACCTCGAGATGGCGCTTCTGGAGAGCGACGTGGAGATGAGCGTCGCCGAGGAGATCCTCGACCGGGTCCGCGACCGGATGGTCGGCGAGACGCGGGCGCAGGTCCGGACGACGAGCGAACTGGTCGAGGACGCGCTCCGCGAGGCGCTGGTCGAGGTCATCAGCGTCGGGCAGTTCGACTTCGACGAGCGCGTCGCCGCGGCCGACAAACCCGTGACGGTCGTCTTCACCGGCGTCAACGGCGTCGGCAAGACGACGACCATCGCGAAGATGGCCCGCTACCTCGAGGAGCGGGGGCTCTCGGCGGTGCTCGCGAACGGCGACACGTACCGCGCCGGCGCCAACGAGCAGATCCGCGAGCACGCCGAGACCATCGGTAAGAAGCTCATCAGCCACGAGCAGGGCGGCGACCCCGCCGCCGTCATCTACGACGCCGTCGAGTACGCGGAGGCCAACGACGTCGACGTGGTGCTCGGCGACACCGCCGGCCGCCTGCACACCTCCAACGACCTGATGTCGCAACTGGAGAAGATCGACCGCGTGGTCGACCCGGACCTCACGCTGTTCGTCGACGAGGCGGTCGCCGGCCAGGACGCCGTCGAGCGCGCCCGGGAGTTCGACGACGCCGCCGCCATCGACGGCGCGGTGCTCACGAAGGCCGACGCCGACTCCAACGGCGGCGCCGCCATCTCCATCGCCCACGTCACCGGCGCGCCGGTCCTCTTTCTCGGCACCGGCCAGGGCTACGACGACCTCGACCGGTTCGACCCCGAGGCGCTCGTGGACGACCTGCTCGGTGACTGACGAGGGGGGAGGGTGGTCGCGGCGGCGCCCACGATACCCCCGGAACCCGGAACCGCCGTGGCGGGTCGGACCCGACCACCTTTCGGCACGCGCCACCACGGACCGAGCATGGCGACCATCGCCGGCGTCGAGTGTCGTGACGGCGCCCTGCTCGCCGCCGACCGCGTCAGGGTCCGCGGGGGTCGGGTCGTCTCCCGCGACGCCGATCACCTGCTCGAACTCGGTTCGGTCGGGGCCGCGTCGGTCGGGGACGATCCGGACCGGTTCGCCGACGAACTGGAGGCCGCGGTCCGCTCGTACCGTCTCGACCGCGGCGAACCGCGGATCGACGCGCTGACGCGGCTGGCCGCGGAGGCCCTCGGACCGGACAGGGCGGCGCTCGTCGCGGCCCGGGACGACGACGGCCGCCCGCGGATCCGGGCCGTCGACGCCGACGGGGAGCTGCCGGCCGACCCCGTGGCGGCGCGGGGGAGCGGCGCGGAGTTCGTCCTCGGCGGCCTGAACTTCGACGACCCGCCGGCGCTCGACGCGGCGGAGACGGCCGTCGGGCAGTCGTTCACCGCCGCGGCCGAGCGCGACCCCGGAACGGGAGCCACCCTCGACCGCTACCGGCTATAGCGCGACGGCGGCCGCGAACCCGACGAGTGCGACGCCGCTGCCGAGTTCGAGCGCCCGACCGCCACGCCCTCGGAACCGGCGGGCGGCCCCGTCCGCGACCGCCGCGACGAATCCGAGGTAACCGGCGGTGAGGATCGCGTAGCAGGCGCCGAGACCGACCATCGTGAGAGTCGGCGCCGCCCCGGGATCGGCGTCCGGTCCGGTGACGAACCCGGGGAGGAAGGCGAGAAAGAAGAGGGCCACCTTCGGGTTGAGGGCGTTCGTGAGCAGGCCGGCCCGGAAGCCGCCGCGGTCGGCCGGCGCGGAGGGAGCGGGGTCGGCGTCTCCGGCCCCCGACAGCGCCCGGGCGCCGAGGTAGGCGAGGTACGCGGCGCCGGCGTACCTGACGACGTCGAACGCGGCAGGGGTGGTCCGGAGCAACGCCGCGAGGCCAAGGGCGGCGAGCGTCGCGTGTCCGACGACGCCGACGCTCACTCCGAGGGCGGCTCTGAAACCCCGGTTCCGGTCGCGCAGCCCCTGCGAGACGACCGCGGCCGTGTCGGGACCGGGGGCGACCACGAGGGCGCCGGCGGCGACGAGGAAGGCGCCGAAGGTGGCCGGAGTCACGTGCCGAGCGGCGGGCCGGCCGGACAAAAGCGCGTCGCCCGGGCCCTTATGCCGTGAGGGGAACAGGAACCCGCATGGTCACGCGCCGGGGGGCGCTACGTCGCGGACTGCTGGCGTGTGGCGGGGTCGCGACCGCCGGGTGTACCGGCGGAGGCGGGGACGGGGAAGGGGGGGGCGGGGGCCGGCTCCTCGCGGCGGGGTTCGAGACGGGGCTCGACCCGTGGGAGACGCGGGGGCACGTCGGCGCGGACGCGGGCGGCGAGTTCGAGTGGGAGATCGCACGGAGCGACGAGCGCGCCCACGAGGGGCGGTGGAGCCTGCGGATGTTCACCGGAGGGCGATTCGACGACCTCGCCGAGCGGAGCTCGGCGGACAACCGGAACGCGTCGGGGTCCGGTGGCGGGACGGCCTGGGCGGTCAGGCCTCTCGACGTGCCGGCCGACGCCTCGGGGCTCCGGGTGGCGCTCTAGGCCTGGAGCCCCTCCGAGTCGTTCGACCCGCTCCGCCACCTCGTCGCCGCGGCGCAACCGACGCCGCCGGCGACGGAGGCCGACTTCCCCGACCCGGGCGCGAACTCGACGGGGATCGAGGGCGCGCCGTACGGCGGGCTTCGCGAGCCGCTCCACCGGTCCGCCGGGTGGCGGGAGTACGGCTTCGAGTGGACCTCCGAGCGGCTGTCCGACCGGGTCTTCCTCGCGGTCAGCGTCTCGGTGGTCCGGGGGACCGACGCCACCCACTTCGTCGACGAGGTGGTCGCGCGGACGGTGTAGGGCGGCCGGGGGAGACGGACAGCGGAACCGACCGCGCGGCGAGAGCGGCGGCGGCGCGCGACGCCGTGAAGGAAGCCTTTATGGCGTCCGTCTCGTAGCGGCGGGCAATGGTACTCGACGACTTGGGCTCGTCCCTGCGGGGCACGCTCGACACGCTCCGGGGGAAGTCCCGCATCGACGAGGAGGACGTTCAGGAGGTGGTCAAGGAGATCCAGCGGTCGCTCCTGAGCGCCGACGTGGACGTCGACCTCGTGATGGAGCTCTCGGACTCCATCGAGGAGCGCGCGCTGGAGGAGGAGCCGCCGGGCGGCACCAGCGCCCGCGAGCACGTCCTGCGCATCGTCTACGAGGAGCTGGTCGACCTCGTCGGCGAGTCGACGGAGCTCCCGCTGGAGCCCCAGACGATCCTCCTCGCTGGCCTCCAGGGGTCGGGCAAGACGACGACGGCCGCCAAGATGGCCTGGTGGTTCTCGAAGAAGGGGCTACGGCCGGCCATCGTCCAGACCGACACGTTCCGGCCGGGGGCCTACGACCAGGCCAAGGAGATGGCCGAGCGCGCGGAGGTCGACTTCTACGGCGACCCCGACGCCGACGACCCCGTGGAGATCGCCCGCGAGGGGCTGGCGGCGACCGACGACGCCGAGGTCCACATCGTCGACACGGCGGGCCGGCACGCGCTGGAGGCGGAGCTGATCGACGAGATCGAGGACATCGAGGCGGCGGTCGACCCGGACCGCTCCCTGCTGGTTCTCGACGCCGCCATCGGTCAGGGTGCCAAGGAGCAGGCCCGGCAGTTCGACGAGAGCATCGGCATCGACGGCGTGGTCATCACGAAGCTCGACGGCACCGCCAAGGGCGGCGGCGCGCTGACCGCCGTCGACGAGACCAGGTCCTCCATCGCCTTCCTCGGCACCGGCGAGACGGTCCAGGACGTCGAGCGGTTCGAGCCCAGCGGCTTCGTCTCCCGCCTGCTCGGGATGGGCGATCTCAGGCAGCTGAGCGAGCGGGTCGAGCGGGCGATGCAGGAGACGGGCGAGGAGGAGGACGACTGGGACCCGGAGGACATCATGACGGGATCGTTCACGCTGCGGGACATGCGAAAGCAGATGGAAGCCATGGACCGCATGGGCCCGCTCGACCAGGTGATGGACATGATCCCGGGGCTGGGCGGCGGCATCAAGGACCAGCTCCCCGACGACGCGATGGACGTCACGCAGGAACGGATGCGGCGGTTCGAGGTCGTGATGGACTCGATGACCGACGAGGAGCTGGAGAACCCGCGGACCGTCGGCCAGAGCCGCGTCGAGCGCATCGCCCGCGGGTCGGGGGTCGACGAGGAGACGATCCGGGAGCTCCTGGAACAGCACCGGATGATGGAGCGGACGCTCAAGCAGTTCCAGGGCATGGGCGAGGGCGACATGCAGCGGATGATGAAGAAGCTGGGCGGCGGCGAGGGCGGCGCCGGCGGCCTGGGCGGCATGGGTCCCTTCGGCTGACGTGGACGCGAGCGCCGCGTCCACGGGCTCGCGGCTCGCGGAGCTCCGCCGCCGGCTCGGGACGCTCGACGTCCTCGCGCTGACGGCCGCGCTCTGGTTTCTCGCGAAGTTCCTCCGCTACGCGCTCCCGCCGCTCTTCGCGACCTTCCAGCGGACCTACGGCGCCTCGAACACCGAACTCGGGGTCATCTACACCGGGCTGCTGTTCGGGTACGCGGCGATGCAGTTCCCGTCGGGGGCGCTGGCCGACCGGGTCGGCACCGTGCGGGTCATCGTCGGCGGCGCCGCCGTCGCGGCCGTCGCCGCCCTCCTCCTGTTCGTCTCGTCGTCGTATCTGGCGCTCGTGCTCGCCGTCGTCCTGGTCGGCGTCGGGACGGGCGCCCACAAGACCGTCGCCATCACGCTGCTGTCGACGGTCTACCCCGACCGGACCGGCCGGGCGCTCGGCGTCATGGACACCGTCGGGGAACTCGGCGGCGTGGCGGCGCCGGCGGTCGTCGTCGCGGTCCTGGCCGCCGCGGTCGACTGGCGATACCTGTTCCTGGCCGCCGCGCTGGCCGCGGGGGGCGTCGCCGTCCTGTTCCGGGTCCGGGCGGCCGAGCGGGTGCCGGACGCCGAGTCGACGGCGGACGGCGAGAGCGGGTCGGCTCGGGAGTACGCCGCCGCCTTCGCCGCCCCGCGCTTCGTGGCCTTCGCCCTCGTGGCGGTGCTTTTCTCGTTCGCGGTTAACGGCATCGCCGCCTTCCTGCCGCTCTACCTGACCGACGCCGCCGGGCTCGGGACGGGGTTCGCCGGCGCCCTGTACAGCGTCTTCTTCGCCGTCGCCGTCGTCCAGCCCCTGACCGGCGACCTCGGCGACCGCTACGGTCGCCTGTGGACGGTTGCGGTCAGCCTCGGCCTCGGGACGGCCGGGCTGCTGGTCCTGCTCGCCTTCGTCGACGCCGGACCGCTCGTTCTCGGGTCGGGCGTGGTCGCGCTCGGCGTCGGCCTCCACGGCGTCCGGCCGCCCCGCGACGCTCACCTGGTCGCGGTCATCCCCGACGACGTCGCCGGCGGCACGCTGGGCATCGTCCGCACCGCGATGATGGTCGTCGGCGCCGCGGCCCCGACCGTCGTCGGCTACGTCGCCGACGTGGCCTCGTTCCGGCCGGCGTTCGGCGTCCTCGTCGTGGCGCTGCTGACCGGGGTCGCGGTCGTGACCGGCCTCGCGGTCGTCGGCGGGGAGCCGGGCGGGGCGGACCCCGCGCCGGAGGCCTGACGGGTCGCCCCCCGGCGCTTTTCCCGGCGGGCCGCGTGGGCCCGACCGATGAGCGTCCGCGAGGTGGCCGGCGACGCCTACCGGGCGGCGCTGCCCGCGCTGGGCGCGAGCCTCGTCGGGGGGCTCGGCGCCGGCGTCGTCCTCGGGGGGATGCGCGCCGAACTGGAGGCCGTTCCCGGGCTGCTCGTCCTCGTGCCCGCGCTGCTCGCCACCCGCGGCAACGTCTACGGGTCGCTCGGCGCTCGCGTCGCCACCGCGCTCCACCAGGGGATGGTCGAACCGCGGCTGGCCGACGTCGACGACCGCCTGCTGCGGGCGGCGACGGCGGCGCTCGCCAACGGGCTGCTCGCCTCAGCCTTCGCCGCCGTCGCCGTCTTCGCCGTCCTCTCGTCGCTCGACGCCCGCGTGGCACCGGTCGCGACGCTCGTGGCCGTCGCCCTCCTCTCCGGGTTCCTCTCGGGGGTGACGCTCGTCGTCGTGGTCGTGACGGCGGTGTTCGCCGGCTACCGGCGCGGCATCGACCCCGACGCCCTCGTCGGACCGCTGGTCACCACCACGGGCGACGTGTTCGGCGTCCTCTTCCTGCTCCTGGCGGTCCGTGCGGTCCTCGGGTCGACGCTGGGCGCCGCGACGGGGGTGGGGTGAGTGGCGACGGCGTGGACCGTCCGGGCCATCACCCGTGCCACCCTGCCGCTCCTGCTCGCGCTCACGCTCGTCGAGGTGGGAAGCGGCCTCGTCCTCGGCGGGTTCGAGGGGACGCTCCTGCGGTACCCCTCGCTGCTCGTGCTCGTCCCCGTGACCATCGGCACGGCCGGCAACCTCGGGAGCGTCCTCGCCTCGCGGCTCTCGACGGCGTTCCACCTCGGCCTGCTCTCCTTCGACCCGACCGACCCGCACCTGGCCGGGAACGCCCTCGCCTTAGTGGCGCTCGCGGCGTCGCTGTTCCCGGTCATCGGCGCCAGCGCGTGGGTGCTGGGCGGCCTCGGCGGGGGCACGCGGCTCCCCCTCGGGACCGTCCTGCTGGTCGCGGTCACCGCGGGCCTCGCGCTCGCGGTCCTCGCGATCGCCGTCACGCTCGTCGCCACGTACGCCGCCTACCGGTTCGAACTCGACCCCGACGACGTCGTCATCCCCGTGGTCACCAACACCTGCGACGTGCTCGGCGTCCTCGTCCTGTTCGCCGCCGTCCGGGCGTTCGTCTGATCGGCAGGCGGACGACAGCGCGAACGCGACCGGCCGGTCGACGACGACCGGCGTCGCCCTGGCGACGCCGACCCCCCGCTGACGACGGGCGGGAGACGGGCGGCCCGGACCGTCCCGGCGACGGCGGCCGGTTTAATCGGTTTAATCGGCGTTAACGCGGCGGTAACCGCGGCCCCGGTTATCACCCATCGGCACTCAGGTCGAACCGTCATGTCCGAGCGCAGGACGCTCTCGCGGCGCACCGCCCTGAAGGCTATCGGCGCGACGGCCGCCGCCGCGGCCGTGCCCGCAGTCGGGTCGGTTCCCGCGGCGGCCGAGTCGGCGTGGTCGACGGCGGAGACGCCGACCGGCAAGAGCCTCCACGACGTCGAGTACACGGCCGCGGGCGGATACGCCGTCGGCGGCGGCGGGATCGTGATCGAGCGGACCGCGGACGGGTGGCGGAAGGTCCTCGACGGCGGTCCGACGGGCAACGGGAACGACCTCTACGGCGCGGACGTGACCGACGACGGGAAGCGGCTCTGGTTCGTCGGCGCGTCCGGCGCCATCGGCGAGTACGACGTCGAGACGGGGAACCTGGAGGACCACTCCGCCCCGATGGACGTCACCAACAACTTCAACGACGTCGCGGTGACCGGCGCCGCCGACGAGGCCAACGTCTGCGTCGCCGGCGACTCAGGGAAGATGTACTACAGCTTCGAGGACGGCGAGACGGGCACGTGGGACTACGTGACGCCCGGCAGCGGGTCGAACATCAACGCCGTCGACTTCTAC